>CAUUIU010000161.1:0-7156 GCA_963545025.1 uncultured Sphingopyxis sp.
CTTGTACCTTGATCATTGCGATCTCGGCAGCGGCCGACTTGTTGCCGACCTTGTCCATCATGTCGGCGGCCTTGAGGCACAGCAGGCGCGTCATCTCGATATCGATGCGCGCACGCGCCAGACGATGCTCCCAGATGCTGTACTCGGCGATCTTCTTGCCAAAGGCGACGCGCGATTGCAGCCGCTTCGCCATCTTGGCAATCGCTTCCTCGGCGACGCCGATCGTGCGCATGCAGTGATGGATACGGCCCGGCCCGAGGCGCCCCTGCGCGATCTCGAAGCCGCGGCCCTCGCCGAGCAGCATCGCTTCCTCGGCGTTGACGCGGACATCCTTCAGCTGGATTTCCATATGGCCGTGCGGCGCGTCGTCATAACCGAAGACCGGCAGGTGACGCAGGATGGTGACGCCCGGCGCGTTCAGCGGCATCAGCACCATCGACTGTTGCGCGTGGCGCTTGGCAGCAAAGTCGGTCTTGCCCATCACGATCGCGACTTCGCAGCGCGGATCGCCCGCGCCCGACGACCACCATTTGGTGCCGTTGATGATATAATCGTCGCCGTCGCGCTCGATGCGCGTTTCGATGTTCGTCGCGTCGGATGAGGCGACCGCGGGCTCGGTCATCAGGAAGGCCGAACGGATCTGGCCGTTCATCAGGCGGCCGAGATATTTCTCTTTCTGCGCGCGCGTTCCATAGCGGTGGAACACTTCCATATTGCCGGTGTCGGGCGCCGAGCAGTTGAAGACTTCGCTCGCGAAACCGACGCGGCCCATTTCCTCGGCGCACAGCGCATATTCGAGATTCGAGAGGCCGGGGCCTTCGAATTCGAACGTCTCGTCGACATGGTGGTGCGCGCCGCTGCGCGGCGGCATGAACAGGTTCCAGATGCCGGCGTCCTTGGCCTCGGCCTTCAGATCCTCGACGATCTGGATGACTTTCCAGCGATCGCCGGCCTTGTCCTGTTCGTTATAAGTGGGGACTGCGGGGCGAACCTTGCGCTCGATGAAATCGCGCACTCGATCGCGCCAATAGACCTGCCGGTCGGTGAGATCGAAATCCATCTGCGCTTCCTTTCCCTTTACGTTCACGTAAACCCTTGGACCGATTCGCCGGCCTTGCCAAGTCCCGCCAGTCCGAAAATTACATCATTCCGCCGCTCGGCGACATGTTCGTTACGGATGCGCCCCGCTCGCGTCGGGCTCGGCGCGCGCGACGTCGTCGAGCAACGCCAGCCGGGCTTCATGGTCGGCGCGCGAAATGGGGAAACGGCGCGTGACGATCAGCCCGAGCGTGCCGATGACGATCACTGCAAGCATATAGCCCCATGCGAGGTCCCGGAGCACGCCATCGCCCACCTGTCCGGGTTCCGCGGCCGGCGGAAAGGCGGCGAAGGACAATATCTGACCCGCGATGAAGATGCCGATGCCCGTCGCGCATTTCTGCATGAAGAAATAACCCGCGAAGAACAGCCCCTCGGACCGGCGGCCTGTCTCGCTCTGCGAGGCTTCGACGACGTCGGCCATCATCGACGAGGACAGAATCATCAGGATGATCGCGAAGGTGTTGGAGACCGAAACGAACGCGAACATGGCCCAGACCGCCGGCTTGCCGGGCAGGCCGGGGAACACGCCCTCGATCCAGGCGAGATACATCGCGCTGTTGACGAGGATCGAAATCGCGCCCGCGACGATCGCGCCTTCGCGCTTGCCGAGCCACGCCGAAAAGGGCGCGACGATCAGGAAGGCGGCGATCATCGTTCCGAACAACAGGAAGACATATCCGACCATATCGCCCTGATCGAACTTCCAGAAAAAGCCGAGCAGATAATTGGTCATCGAAAAGGTGATGCCCTGATTGATGAAGGCGAACAAAGCCGCGAACACCAGCCACAGGAACGCCCGGTTCGACAGCGTGTCGCGCATGTCGCGCAGGATATGGCCGAGGCTTTGGGCGGGTTTGATGTCATGGACGTTCGAAACCGCGATCCGCCGGTGCTGGCCCGCGGCGGAAATCATCACCGCGCCGGCCATCATCAACGCGCCGGTCAGCGCATAGGGGAAATAGCCGGCGGGATCGACGAGCCCCTTCGGCCCGCCGAAAAAGACGCCATAGGCGAGCAGCAGCACGAGCAGCCCGCCGCCCCAGCCGAAGAGAAAGCGGAACCGCATCACCGCGGTGCGCTCGTGATAGTCGGCGGTGAGTTCGGGAACGATCGCCACCGACGGCACCTCGCACATCGACACCAGCGCGCGGACGATGATCGCAAAGCCGATCAGCCACGCGACGGTTGCCGCGTCGCTCATCTCGGGCGGGCTCCACAGCAGCATCCACATGATCGCGAGCGGGATCGGCGCGCCATAGAGCCACGGCAGGCGGCGGCCCCAGCGGCTGCGCGTGCGATCGGTGAGCTCGCCGATGATCGGATCGACCAGGGCGTCGGCGAACAGCGCGATCATGATCGCGAAACCGACCACCCCGGCGTCGAGCCCGACGACCTGATTGTAGAAAAGCAGCAGGAAGGTCGAAAAGCCGTTGTCCTTGACGCCATAGGCGATGCTGCCGAGCCCGTGCGTCGCTTTCAGCCAGACGGGCAACCGTTGTGGCGGGGGGACGGCGGCGATGCTGGCGTTCACGCCGCGGCCCCGGCTTTCGCCGCTTCCTCCATCGCAAGCAGGGCGTCGAACATGCCCGGCGTTTCCTTGTCCCACGCGTGGCGCTGGCCGATCGTCAGCCCGCCGTCGACGAGCAGATGCGTACCCGTCATGAAGCTCGACTCCTCGCTCGCGAGATAGGCGACCGCGTTGGCGATATCGTCGGGCTGGCCGCCGCGCGCGACCGGCTGCGCATTCGCGCTCATCTCGGCGATCACCGCATTGGCCTGCGTCTTGAGCTCGCCCGGCACCTCGAGCGAGGCGGTGAAGATGTTGGTGTTGATGAAGCCGGGGCAGATCGCGTTCACGCGGATGCCATATTGGGCCAGATCCGTGGCGGCGACTTTGCTGAGATGCAGCACGCCGGCCTTCGCGACCGCATAGGCGATCGGCGAATAGCCCGCGCCGAGCGCCGCGACGCTCGCGGTGTTGACGATGCTCGCGCCTTTGCGGCCCTTCATATGTGGCGCGGCATAACGAATGCCCATCGCGACCGATTTCAGCACTAGGTCCATCGTGCGGTCCCAGCCTTCGGGGGTGATCTCGTCGATCGGCGCACGGTCGCCGCCCGCCGCGGCATTGTTGAAAACGATATCGATCCCGCCGGCTTTCGCCGCGGCGGCATTCATCAGTGCCTCGATATCGGCGGGCTTGGTCACGTCGCAACGCACAAAGCTGATCTTGCCGTTCGACTGTTCGGCGAGCGCCTGTCCGCCGGCTTCGTCGATGTCGGCGGCGAAGACATGCGCGCCTTCGCTCGCGAGTTTCAATACCGTGGCTTTGCCGATGCCCGACGCCGCTCCGGTGACGACGGCAATCTTGCCCGCGAATCGCATGACCCATTCTCCCGTTTTCTTTTGCCACTTAGCTTAGGCGCCAAAGGTGACGCGTCAACGGCGGTCAAACCGACGCTACGGCGCCGTAACGGCAGGCGCGCCTGTCCAAGTTGACGCTTGCGTAAAGCAGGCGACTGCTCCTAGATTTGGCGCAGGAAGAGGAGCCTGAAACATGAGCGATCTGGACGCTTTTCGCGCCGAAGTGCGCGGCTGGCTGGAGGCGAACTGCCCCGCCGAAATGCGCGAACCCATCCGCGAGGAAGGCGATGTCTGCTGGGGCGGGCGTAACTGGGTGTTCAAGAATGAGGCCCAGAAACAATGGCTCGAAGCCTGTGCGGCGAAGGGCTATACCGTGCCCGACTGGCCCAAAGCCTATGGCGGCGCCGGACTGACCCCCGAGCAGACCAAGGTCTTCAAACAGGAAATGAAGCGCATCCATGCGCGTTCGCCGCTCGACAGCTTCGGCATCTGGATGCTCGGCCCCGCGCTGCTGCAATTCGGCACCGAGGAGCAAAAGGTCCATTATCTGAACCCGATCGCGCGCGGTGAAATCCGCTGGTGCCAGGGCTATTCGGAACCGGGTTCGGGTAGCGACCTCGTGTCCCTGCAGACCTTCGGCGAGGACAAGGGCGATCACTGGGTCGTCAACGGGTCGAAGATCTGGACGAGCTATGCCGACCAGGCCGACTGGATTTTCTGCCTCGTCCGCACCGACAAGGCGAACAAATATCAGGGCATCACCTTCATGCTCTTCGACATGGCGAGCAAGGGCGTCACGACGAAGCCCATCCTGCTGATCAGCGGCAACAGCCCCTTCTGCGAAACCTTCTTCGACGATGTCGAAGTTCCCAAGACGCAGTTCATCGGCGAGATCAACCGCGGCTGGGATGTCGCCAAATATCTGCTCGGCCACGAACGCGAGATGATCTCGGGCGGCGGCGCGGGCGGCGACATGGTCAGCATCGGCGGCGCCTTTGCCAGGGCGTTCGGCAAGAATGCGGCGGGCGAACTCGACGATCCGATCCTGCGCGCCGAAATGGCGGCGTTCGATACCGACGTCTTCGCCTATCGTGCGATGGGCGAGCGTTTCATGGACATGTGGAAAACCGGCCGCGCACACCCCGCGTCGTCGAACATGATGAAATATGTCGGCACCGAGCTCAACAAGCGCCGCCACGAACTCGTCATGTCGGGCGGTGGCAGCGAAGCGCTCGAGTGGGACAGCGAAGAGACCAAGGGCGGCGCGCGTGCACGCGGCTGGCTGCGCACCAAGGCCAATTCGATCGAAGGCGGCACGAGCGAAGTCATGCTCAACGTCATCGCCAAGCGTATCCTCGACCTGCCCGGAGCCTGACCCATGCCTCTCTATCACAATGACGACCAGGCGATGCTCAAGGACAGCGTCGCCCCTTTCGTAGCCGAACAGGCGCCGGTATCGCATCTGCGCAAACTGCGCGACAGCGCCGACGCCACCGGCTTCTCGCGCGACCTCTGGGCGCAGTTCACCGAAATGGGGCTGCCCGGCATGCTCGTTCCCGAGGAACATGGCGGGCTCGGCATGGGGCATATGGAGGCGGGCATCGTGCTCGAGGAAATCGGCCGTAACCTGACCCCGTCGCCCTTCCTCTCGACCAGCGTCGGCGCGGTCGCCGCGTTCGCCAAGGCGGGTGGTACGCAGGCGGGCCGCTGGCTCCCCGCGATCGCGTCGGGCGAAGCGATCGTCGCGCTCGCGATCGACGAGGGCGCCAAGCACCGCCCCGACCGCATCGCGACCACCGCGACGCGCGCGGGCAACGGCTTCCGTCTCGACGGCAAGAAAAGCTTCGTCCTCCACGGCCATGTCGCCGACATCAGCATCGTCGCGGCGAAGACCGACGGTGGCATCACCCTGTTCGCGGTGCCCAAAGACGCGAAAGGCCTCACGGCTGACCCGCGCCGCTTGGTGGACTCGAGCCTTGCCAGCCATGTCACGCTGGGCGGCGTCGAGGTCGATGCCGACGCCGTGATTGGCGAAGTCGATGCCGGCGGTGAAATCCTAGACGCTTTGCTCGCCGCGACGCGCACCGGCGCCGCTGCCGAAATGGTCGGCGTCGGGCAGGGCGCGATGGACATGACCGTCAATTACCTCAAGGAACGCAAGCAGTTCGGCAAGCTGATCGGCGAGTTCCAGGGCCTCCAGCACCGCGCCGCGCATCTCTACGGTGAGATGGAAGTCGCGCGCGCCACGGTGATGAAGGCGCAGCAACTGCTCGACGAAGGCAGCGAGGGCGCAAAGCTGATGGTCTCGGTCGCCAAGGCCAAGGCCGGTCGTGCCGCCAACCTCGCGGTGCGCGAAGGTGTCCAGATGCACGGCGGCATCGGCATGACCGACGAATATGACATCGGCCTCTATATGAAACGCGACCGCGCGCTCGCGGAGTATATGGGCGATGTGCATTATCACATCGACCAGGTTGCCCGCATGAACGGCTATTGAGCCGCACAGGAGAATAGCAATGAACCTTCAGGACATGTTCGGCCTCGACGGCCGTATCGCACTCGTCACCGGCGGCTCGCGCGGCATCGGCAAGATGATCGTCGAGGGCTATCTCGCCGCGGGCGCCGCGCGCGTCTATATCTCAGCACGCAAGAGCGCTCAGATCGAGGAAGCCGTCGCCGATTTCGAAACGCGCTATCCGGGCAAGGTCATCGGCCTGCCGGTCGACCTGTCGACCGTCGAGGGCTGCCGCGCGCTCGCCAAGGAACTCGAAGCTCGCGAGGAACGCCTCGACATCCTCGTCAACAACGCCGGCGCGGCGTGGGGCGAACCGTTCGAGGGTTTCCCCGAAGCGGGCTGGGACAAGGTGATGGACATCAACGTCAAATCACCCTTCTTCCTGACGCAGGCGCTGCACGGGCTGCTCAAAGCCGGCGGCACGCACGAACGGCCCTCGAAGGTGATCAATATCGGCTCGATCGATGGCCAGCGTTTGAACCCGTGGGAAACCTACAGCTACCACGCGTCGAAGGCCGCGATCCTCTATCTCACCAAACGCCTCGCCGCACGGCTGGTCGAGGACCATATCCTCGTCACCGCGATCGCCCCCGGCGCTTTCCAGTCGGACATGAACAAGGCCGCGCGCGACCATGGCGATGTGGTGGCGAAGAGCATTCCGGTCAAGCGCATCGGTATCCCCGAGGACATGGCGGGCGCCGCGATCTTCCTTGCCTCAAAAGCGGGCGATTATGTCGTCGGCGACACGATCACCGTCGATGGCGGGTTGGTGCACGGCGACCTCAAGACCAGCATCGACGCCTGATCCATCTCCGTCGTCGTGCCGGACTTGATCCGGCATCCCGCTTTGCAATGTCGAATAGCGGGACCCCGGATCAAGTCCGGGGTGACGAAAGAGGCGTTTGACTCGACCATATTCAAGGTGTATTATCTAACTAATGCACCAAGGAGATCGACCATGCGTCTCGCGTTCCTCATTCCCCCGATGATGCTCCTCGCCGCTTGCGGTTCTGAAGAGAAAAAATCGGAAGGCACCGAAATCTCGATCAACGCCGACGGCGACAGCGGCGGCGTGAAGATCAACGCCGGCAAGGACGGCGGCAATATCAAGATCGACGGCGAAGACGCTGTCTCTTATACACATCTGACGCTGCCGACGAAGCTAGAAGTGTAGAT
>CAUUIU010000162.1:0-7129 GCA_963545025.1 uncultured Sphingopyxis sp.
ATAAGAGACAGGTCGACTTCCCGATGTTCGAAGCCGACGAGGACACCGGCAAGATCGATTTCAGCCACAACCCGTTCAGCATGCCGCAGGGCGAACTCGAAGCGCTCGAAACCAAGGACCCGCTCGACATCCTCGCCTGGCAGTATGACATCGTCTGCAACGGTGTCGAACTGTCGTCGGGCGCGATCCGCAACCATCGCCCCGACATCATGTACAAAGCGTTCGAGATTGCCGGCTATTCGCAGGCCGACGTCGATGCGAATTTCAGCGGGATGATCAATGCGTTCAAGTTCGGCGCGCCGCCGCACGGTGGTTCGGCGCCGGGCGTCGACCGCATCGTCATGCTGCTCGCCGACGAGCCGAACATTCGCGAAGTCGTCGTCTTCCCGATGAACCAGAAGGCGGAAGACCTGATGATGAATGCGCCGGCGCCGGTCAGCGACAAGCAGCTCAAGGAACTCGGCATCCGCATCGTCGACGGCCCGAAGGGTTAAGCATGAGCGAACCCCGGGAGCGCCGGCAGGAAACGCCGGAAGGCGATATCTGCTGGTTCGAATGGGGTGAGCGCGGCGAGGGCGCTTCGCTACTGCTGCTCCACGCCACCGGCTTTCATGCGCGGTTGTGGGATCAGGTCGTCGCGGCGCTCCCCGCGGGCACGCATGTCATCGCGCCCGATCATCGCGGCCATGGGCGAAGCTACCGTCCGGCAACGCTCGCCAGCTGGGCGGCAACGTCCGACGCGCTGCTGCCGCTGCTCGACGGTCTTGGCGGGCACCCGCTCGTCGGATGCGGTCACAGCATGGGCGCCTATGCGCTGACGCGGCTCGCGTCGCAGCGGCCCGCGGCGTTCCGTCACCTCGTCCTGATCGATCCGGTGATCATGGACCCGGCCTTCTACGAGGGCGAGGCCGGCCCGATCCCGGATCCCGCCGAGCATCCCGTCGCGCGCCGCCGCAAAGCTTGGGCCGACGCGGAAGAAATGCGCGCGCGCTTCGCCGACCGGCCGCCCTATGCGAATTGGGACCCGCGCGTCCTCGCCGACTATTGCACTTACGGGCTGCTTCCCGCGGCAGACGGTGAGGGGCTGGAGCTGGCCTGTCCGCCGACGCTCGAAGCCTCGGTCTATCAAAATGCGCTGCGAACCAGCCCGCACGAGTGGCTGCACTATCTCGACGTGCCATCGACGGTCATCCGCGCCCCGACCGGCGAGCGTGGCGGCCCGCTCGACTTTTCGCTGAGCCCGACCTGGACCGGGCTTGGCGCGGCGATCGGCGCCGAGCGCGAGGAGCTGTGGCCGGATCAGAGCCACTTCATCCCGATGGAAGCGCCTGACCGCGTCGCCGCGCTGCTGACCGGACTCCTCTGATCTTTGACAGCCACACGGGGCTGCGATAGCCCGGCGCGGGGTTGATGATCGGGGGGTGAATCATGCGCGGCCTGCGTCCTTCATTTGCTGTCTTTCTGTTATTCCTAGCGGCGCCTGCCGCCGCCGAGACGCTGACGATCAACGGCAGCGATCCGGCGAGCGCCAATGCCAATGATATCGTCCGGCTGGCCGTCGAACGCTTCGAGGGCGATGGTGGCGCTGCCTTTGCGCAGCAGATCGAATCCGCGCTCGGCGCAGCGCGGTTCGACGGGCGGCCCTATTTCCGTATCGTCGCGCCCGAATCTGGCGCACCCATCGACGGGTTGCTCACCGGCACGGTGCGCGAAAGCGTCGAAGAAATCCCGGTCACCGAAAAGCGCAAGCGCTGCACCGAATATGACCCCGCCGACGCCAAGAAATGCCTGAAGGAGGTCAATGTCGACATCCGCTGCCGCCGGCGTGTCGTCACGCTCGCGACGACCGCCCGGCTCGTAGCGATCGACGACGGATCGATCCGCTGGTCGCGACCCCTGAACGCGCGCGACCAGCAGACCTGGTGCCCCGACCGCGACTATACGCAGAGCGTCGATAATTTCGTCGCCGGTGCGCTTCGCGGCCAGGTGCAGACGATCCGCGGCGATATGGCGCCGAACAACTACACGCTCGACGTCCGGGTGGACGAGAACCGCAAGGGCCTGCCCAAGCCCGCGGAAGAAGCCTTCAAACAGGCGATCCGCCTGACCAAGAGCGATCAGGCCGGCGCCTGTGCCAGCTGGAAGGCGATGACGCGCGACGCCGTGCCGACCGCGCCGCTCGCCTTCAACCTTGGCCTTTGCGCCGAAATGCTCGGCGATCTCGACGGCGCGGTCGCCTGGTATGGGGAGGCGCAGCGGCAGGGGTCGAAGAATCGCGACATCGCGGAAGGACTGGCGCGGATCGAGCGGCACCGCCGTGCGCTTGCCGACTGGGACGCGCGCAAGCGGCTTGTCGCCGCCGAGTAATCAACGCCGTCCGCGCTGTGTCAAAAACCGACACCGGCCATCGCCCGCTTGGTAAGGCGATAAGGATTGGATAGGGAAGGGCCATGACCATCTCCCTTTCCGACTATGAAACCGGCGCCAAATATGACGGCGACTATGCGGGCGATATCGCCGCGCTCGAAGCGCGGCTCGAACGCCTCCAGGCCGCGCACATCATTCACGGCCAGCGCAGCATCATCATGTTCGAAGGCTGGGACGCGGCGGGCAAGGGCGGGATCATCCAGCGGCTGACCGCCTCGCTCGACCCGCGCTATTTCGAAGTCTGGCCGATCGCGGCGCCGAGCGATGAGGAAAAGGCCCGCCACTTCCTCTGGCGCTTTTGGAAACGCCTGCCCGGCAACCGCGAAATTTCGATCTTTGACCGCAGCTGGTACGGCCGCGTTCTCGTCGAACGTGTCGAGGGTTTCGCGGCCGAGGCCGACTGGCGCAAGGGCTATGACGAGATCAACGAGTTCGAGGCACAGCTGACCGGCAGCCGCACGAACCTGGTCAAACTGTTCATCCACATCACGCAGGACGAGCAGGACGAGCGCTTCGCCGCGCGGCTCGACGATCCGTGGAAGCGGTGGAAGACGGGGACCGAGGATTATCGCAACCGGTCGAAGCGCAAGGACTATCTGGTCGCGATCGAAGAGATGTTCGCGCAGACCAGCACGCGCTGGGCTCCGTGGAAGGTGATCGACGGCAACAACAAAAAGGCGGCGCGCGTCGCGGCGCTGACCCATATCATCCAGACGCTGGAAGCCGTCGTGCCGATGACCCCGCCCGATCGCGATCCCGCGGTCGTCAAGCTTGCCGCCAAGGCGTTCGGCTACAAGCCCAAAGACTAGCTTTTTCGGCCCACTCGGCTAGCAATTCTGCGCCTCAACCGCTACATGGGGGTGATGAGCCGCGCCAAGAGATCAGACGACTGGGGTTTCCCCCGCTGGCGCCCCTATGGCTCGAGCACCGAGGCGCAGAAGGTAAGGCTGTGCGATCGCCACGGTTGCACCAATCCCGGCAATTGCCCCGCGCCCAAGTCGCCGAACAGCCCCGAACGCTGGTATTTCTGCGAAACCCACGCCGCCGAATATAATCGCGGCTGGGACTATTTCGAGGGATTGAGCGCCGAAGACGCCGCGGCACGGGCTGCCGAGGAGGCGCAGGGTGCGCGCAGCTATGCCCGCGCGCAGCATTATGCCTGGGGCGGATCGGGCGACGGCAGCCGCAGCGCCGATGAGATGCGCGCGCTCGAGATACTCGACCTCGAACCCGATGCCGATTTCGAGGCGACCAAAAAGGCGTGGCGCAACCTGGCGAAGGAATGCCACCCCGACGTCAAGCCCGGCGATGCGGAGGCGGCAAAGCGCTTCGCGGCGGGGCAGGCGGCGTTCGAAGTGCTGAAACAGGCGGAAGACCGGAAGAGCTGGAAGCCGGCCTAGCGGAAGAGAATTTCGACAGGGGGGAAGTGATGATACGACCGATGATTGCGCTGGCCGTCAGCGCGGCTTTGACGATGCCGGCGCTCGCCGATCCGCCCGCTTTCCGCGATACCGCGCTCAGCCGTCCCGAGGGCATCGTCGGCGTCGGTTTCACGCTCCCCCTCGGAAGCGGCCGGCAGAAGGAAGCGCCGCGCGTCGAATTGCGTATCGCGCGCGACGTGTTGAACTTCGATGGCAGCCGCCAGTCGAGCACCGATGCGGCCCGAATGGAAACGCGGATTGGCCTGTCGCTCGAACGCAACAATCGGCTGCTCGTCAACGGTCGGCCGGTCGATACCAAGCGTCGGAACAATATATCGACCGAGGCCGGCATCGCGATCGGCGTCGTCGCGGTTCTGGTGATCGGTGGGCTGCTGGTCGCCGACGCGGCGCGCGACGCGTCCGAGTAGCGCTCGCCTATTTATAGATGCAACTGTCCAGCCCGTCGCGGCGGACCTGACCGATGCGCGCCGTGATCGTGTTGCCATAGCGGCGCGTGAAACCCGAAGGACTGATCGCCTCGCGCTTTTTGGGCAGCGGCAGGATCGCCGCGATGCGTGCCGCTTCGCGCGGCGTCAGCTTGTCGGCGCCATGGTTGAAATAGCGCTCTGCCCCCGCTTCGACACCATAGGTGCCGATGCCTGTCTCGGCGACGTTCAGATAGACTTCCATGATCCGGCGCTTGCCCCAAATCTTCTCGATCAGGAACGTGAACCACACCTCGGGCACCTTGCGGACATAGCGCGTCCAGCCGGTGCCTTGCCACAGGAAGACATTTTTCGCGGTCTGCTGGCTCACCGTCGACCCGCCGCGCATCCTTTTGCCCTTGGCGTTGCGTTCGATCGCCTCTTCGATCGCGTCCCGATCGAACCCGTCGTGGCTACAGAATTTGCCGTCTTCGGCCGCGATCACCGCGCGCACCATGTTGCGGTCGATGTTCGATAGGCTTTCCCAATCCTTGGTGATGCCATTGCCGTCGGTGAGCATCGTGATCGTCACCGGCGGCGGCACGACGGCATAGATGAGCACCCACAAGACCGAGATCAGGACAAACCACAGGAGCCATTTGAACGGCCGCAGATACCAGGGGAGCCTGCGGCGCTTCGATTTCGCAGCGGTTGTCATCGAGGTTCATTTAGCCGCTTGGCCGCGCGCAGCAAGTCAGATTGCGCCTTGGCGGGACACGGCCGCTCATTCGTCAAACTACACCCACTCTGGACACAGTAGCTGCCCCCAAAGACGCGGTCGCATATTGACCTGAAACCTGCGCTCCAACAGCATGGCCCGGTGCGGTACAACGCCGTGCAAAACAAGGAGAAAATGGATGTCCAAAGCGCAGAATGGAAAATCCCGCCTCTTGGCCCGCCGCATCGGCGAACGGGTGAAGGCAAGCGACCTCTCCGCCGGCAACAGCCGTGGCTGGACTCCCCGGACGATGAGCTGGGACGATCGCGAACATTGATCGTTCGATAAAGGCCGGGCGGCATCCGTCTCCGGGCGGATGCCGCCTCGCCCGTTCGCCATGCGGATCCTGATCTACGGCCATACGCACGACGAGCATGCGCTGGCGGTCCGGCGCGCGCTGGTCGCCGACGGCCATGGCTGCGCCATTTTCAACAGTGACGACTTTCCGGCCGGATCGGCGATCTCGATCGATCCTGCTGCGGGCGACTGGCGGCTGACGGGATCGATGATCGATAACGACGCGCAGGATTTCGACGTCGTCTGGAACCGCCGCAACAAGCCGGCTGCCTATATGCCGGCCCTGCATCCCGACGACCGCGCGGTGGCACAGCATGAGAGCACTGTCTTCCTGCGCGACCTGCGTCTGTCGATCCCGCGCGATGGACAAATCTGGGTCAACAAGGAGCGCCGCCAGCGCGCCATTTCGGCAAAGCCGGCGCAGTTGGCGCTTGCCCACAGCGTCGGCCTGACCATTCCACCCACGCTAGTGTCGAACGATCCCGCCCGCGTCCGCGCTTTCGTCGGCGCGGCGGACTCGGTGATCGTCAAGGCGCTCGACAAGATCGGGTGGGAGGATGCGGAGGGGCAGGTCGTGCTGCCGACGACGATCGTCACGTCCGATGATTGCGACGACGATGTGTCGATCCGTGCCTGCCCAATGATCTATCAGCATCG
Organism: uncultured Sphingopyxis sp.; assembly: GCA_963545025.1. GTDB lineage: Bacteria > Pseudomonadota > Alphaproteobacteria > Sphingomonadales > Sphingomonadaceae > Sphingopyxis. The sequence continues at coordinate 6,006 of CAUUIU010000162.1, forward strand.
GGTCGCGAAAGCTTATGAGCTGCGCGTCGTAATGTTCGGCGACGATCTTCTCGCGGTGCGGCTCGATTCGCAAAGTGTCGACAGTGCGCGGGTCGACTGGCGCGCGGCAAAGCCCAACTCGTTCGAAATCGCCCAAGTGAGCCTAGCCGACGACCTCGTCGCCAAGCTGCGCGCCTTCGCCAAGCGGGCCGATGTATTGCACGGATCGTTCGATCTCGCGGTCACGCCGCAGGGCGAGACGGTCTTCTTCGAATATAACGCGCAAGGGCAAACCCTGTGGATCGAGGACTGGAATCCGCGCATCCGGGTTCTCGACCGGCTCGCGGCGTTCATGGCCGCGCCGACGCGCAGCTTCCGCTACGACGCGGTCCCGCGGCACAGTTTCGCCGACTATCTGGCTTTCGAAAAAGACGATGCCGCCGCGAGTGCGGCGGCAACCGCCACCATCAGGCGTTGATCAGTCGCCGGTCGCCGGCGAGCTTCAGCATCGCTTTCTGCAGCTTTTCGAACGCGCGGACCTCGATCTGGCGCACGCGTTCGCGGCTGACGTCGTAAACCTGGCTCAGATCCTCCAGCGTCTTAGGATCGTCGGTCAGACGGCGTTCGGTCAGGATGTGGCGCTCGCGCTCGTTCAGCGTTTCCAGCGCTTCGCTCAGCAGCGAATGGCGCACGTCGCGTTCCTGCGCTTCGGCAACACGCTCGTCCTGCAGCGGGCCGTCGTCGCCGAGCAGGTCCTGCCACTGGCTGTCGCCATCCTCGCCCATCGGGACGTTCAGCGAGGTGTCGCCGCCCATCGCCATGCGGCGGTTCATGCTGACAACTTCGTCCTCGGTGACGCCCAGGTCGGTGGCGATCTTCGCGACATGCTCGGGGCTCAGGTCGCCGTCCTCAAACGCTTCAAGGTTGTTCTTCATCCGGCGGAGGTTGAAGAACAGCTTCTTCTGCGCCGCGGTGGTGCCCATTTTCACAAGGCTCCACGACCGCAGGATGAATTCCTGGATCGAGGCGCGGATCCACCACATTGCATAGGTCGCAAGGCGGAAGCCGCGTTCGGGATCGAACTTCTTCACGCCCTGCATCAGGCCGATATTGCCTTCGCTGATCAGCTCGCTGACCGGCAGGCC
>CAUUIU010000163.1:0-7125 GCA_963545025.1 uncultured Sphingopyxis sp.
ACACGTCTAGCTTCGTCGGCAGCGTCAGATGTGTATAAGAGACAGGGTCATGCGCGCGCGCAGCCGGTCGCTGTCGTCGGGCGCGGCGCGCCCCGCCCCCGCGGCAAATATGGTCGCCAGCCGGCCGCGTACCGCCGCATTCCCCGTCTCCAGCCATTCGGCGAGCCGCGCATCATTCATCGCGCGCGCGCCGAGCGCCAGCCGGACGCGAAAGAGGTCGCGATTGGCGTCGAGCGTCGCCGCGGCGAAGGCGACATAGGCATCGAACAGCCCGGCCCGCGGGGTCGCGTCGATCAACGCGTCGATCTCGGCCATATAGCGCGCCGTGGCGCTCTCGATCGCCGCCTCGATCAACGCATCCTTGCTGACGAAATGATAATGGAGCAGGCCGGGATTGACTCCCGCCTCGGCGGCGATCGATTTGACGTTGGTGTCGGCGAGCCCGTCGCGCGCAACCGCGCGGAACGCCGCGTCGATCAGCTTCTCACGCGTGCCCTGTCCGGGAGTGCTACGTCCGGGAGTGTCCTTCTTCGTCGCCATGGCAGCGCGATAGGGCATGGGGGCTGGTTTGGGCAAGGTGGGTGGAAGATCCTCCCTGCCGCGGAGCGGTGGGGAGGGGGACCGCCGACGGCGGTGGAGGGGCAGCAACGTTGCGCCATCGCCCCTCCGTTAGCGCTGCGCGCTGCCACCTCCCCATCGCTTCGCGACAGGGAGGACCGGCCTCAAACCGCTTCGCTAACCCGATAGCGCGGCGCCACATCGCGCTTCGACAGATTCGGCCCCATCGCGAGCCGCGCGGCATAATAATCCTTCCACTGGCCTTCGTCGGCTAGCGGCGGGATCGTCACTTCCTCGCCGCGGTCGAGCCCGAGCAGCGCCGCGTCAACCAGGTCGCCCGCGCTCATGATCATCTCGGCGGGGAAGGAATCGATATCCTTGCCCGAGCGCTCCCAGATCTCGGTGCGCGTCGCGCCGGGGAGCACGGCCTGGACATGGAAGCCCTTTTCGCGGCCGTTCGCCGCGAGTGCGTGGCTGAGGTTCAGCAGGAACGCCTTCGACCCACTATAGACACCTTCGAACATCTCGGGGGCGAGCGCGAGGACCGAGGCGATATTGACGATCGCACCCTTGCCGCGCGCGCCGAACGCCTTGCCCGCCGCGATCGCGAGCCGCGCGGCGGCGGTGATGTTGAGCGCGATGATCGTCTCGATCTCGGCCGCGCCATTCTCCAGCGTGCCGCCGTTCAACGACATGCCGGCATTGTTCACGAACAGTGTGATCGCCGCATCGTCGACCAGCCGCTGTTCGATGCGCGTCACATCGTCGCTGTTGGTGAGGTCGGCGGCGATCACATCGACCGCCACGCCCGTTTCGGCGCGCAGCTTCGCGGCCAGTTCCTCCATCTGCGCCCCATTGCGCGCGACGAGGATCAGGTCGTGCCCGCGCTTGGCGAGGCGGTCGGCATAAACAGCACCAAGGCCGGTCGAGGCGCCGGTGATGAGGGCGGTTCCAAGGTTCGAAGCGGACATATCTGGACTCCTGCAAAGACTCGGGAGCGAGTCACTTGCAAAGTGATAGTCACTCACCTACATATGTTCAATGACTGGCGAAAAAGAAATTTTGGGCACCTGCCCCGTCGACCGCGGCCTGACCCGCGTCGGCGACCGGTGGAGCATGCTGGTGCTGCGCGATGTCGAGCGCGGCCTCACACGTTATGAGCAGCTCCGCACCAGCCTCGGCATCGCGCCGAACATCCTGTCGCGGCGCCTCATGGCGCTCACCGACGCCGGTCTTCTGGAGAAAAAGCGCTACAGCCAGCGGCCGCCGCGCGACGAATATGTGCTGACCGCCGCGGGGCGCGACTTCCTGCCGATCCTGATGGCGATCGGCGCCTGGGGGCGGAAATATAATGGCGAAGGCACGCTCAGCCAGCATTTCGATACCGCGACCGGCGAGGTCGTCCGGCCGGTGGTGATCGACGCCAACACCGGCGCCCCAATCGGCACCCGCCCGCTGCGCTTCGAATATCCGGGCTAGCTACTTGTACATGCCCTCGCGCAGATTGATCCCGTGCTCGATCCAGACCTTGAGCGCGCAGAGCATCTGCGACCAGCCCTGGCAATTGCCGTAGGAGGCGCTGAGCGCGCCCTGGTTCTCGCGCCAGCCTTCCTCGGCGATCTCGACGAGCGTGCGGCCGTCGTCGAGGCCCTTGAAGCGCATCGTCACGCGCGTGCGGTAATCGGCGTCCTTGGGCTCACTGCCTTCGACATTGTGCGCCTCGCCTTCGCTCGCCCGCCATTCGAGCACGATCTTCTCATCCTCGACGACCTCGATCACATAGACAGGGAAGGCGCCCGGAAAATCGTGGAAGTCCCATTCGACGGTTGCGCCGGTTTCGAGTCGGCCTTTCGCGCCGCCGGTCGTGAAATAATGCGACAGCTTCGCGGGGTCGGCGACAGCCTCGAACACTTCGTGCACCGGCTTCGCGATCCGCGCCGCCACTCGAAATTTCAGTTCCATCGACACTCTCCACTTGATTCCCTGTCATTATGTTATATATTTATAACATGTCAATCCATGACGAATATGACAAGGTTTTCAAGGCGCTGTCATCACACGTCCGCCGCCAGATCCTCGATACGCTCAGGGACCAGCCGCTGACCACCGGCACGCTGTGCGGCAACTTCGCCAACATCGACCGCTGCACGGTCATGCAGCATCTGAAGGTACTGGAAGACGCCGGCCTCGTCATCGCCGAACGCCGCGGCCGCGAGCGGTGGAACCATCTCAACGCGATGCCCATACAGGATATCCACGACCGCTGGATCGGCCCCCACGCCGCCGCCGCGAGCGCGCGGCTTGCGCGTTTCAAGCAGTCGGTCGAAGCCCAATAAAAAAGGCCGGGGTGTCGCACCCCGGCCCTGTCCTTGTCGATTGCAGCGGGCGCCTTACCACCCCGTGGGCTTGCCCTTGTTCTGCTGGTCGAGCCATTTCTTCAGCGGCGCGAAATAATCGGCCATCGCCTTGCCCGACATTTCGCGGCTGCCAGTAAACGCCTGCAGCGCATCGGGCCAGGGCTTCGACGCGCCCATTTCGAGCATCGCGTTCAGCTTCGCGCCGACCTCCTTGTTGCCATAGAAGGAACAGCGGTGGAGCGGCCCCTTCCACCCCGCCTGCTTGCACGCCGCCTGATAGAATTGGAACTGCAGCACCCGCGCGAGGAAATAGCGGGTGTAGGGCGTGTTGCCCGGGATGTGGAATTTTGCGCCCGCGTCGAACGCGGTCGCCGGCCGCTCGCCCGGCGGAACGATGCCCTGATACTGGGTGCGCAGCTCGGTCCATTTCTTGTTGTAGTCCGCGGTCTGGATCGAACCGTCGAAGACGCCCCAGCGCCAGCGATCGACGAGCAGGCCAAAGGGCAGGAAGGCGACCTTGTCCATCGCCTGCCGCAGCAGCAGGCCGATATCCTTGTCGGCGCTCGGTACCTTCGCCTTGTCGAGCAGCCCGATGTCGACGAGATATTGCGGCGTGATCGACAGCGCGACGAAATCGCCGATCGCCTCGTGGAAACCGTCGTTTGCACCGTTGAGGTACAGGAACGGCTGCTTGTTGTAGGCGCGCTGGTAATAATTGTGGCCGAGTTCATGGTGGATCGTGATGAAGTCGTCGGCATTCACCTTGATGCACATCTTGATGCGGATATCGTCCTTGTTGTCGATATCCCACGCCGAGGCGTGACACACGACCTCGCGGTCGGCGGGCTTCAGGAACTGGCTGCGCTTCCAGAAGGTTTCGGGCAGCGGCGCCATGCCGAGCGACGAGTAGAAATTCTCGCCTGCCTTGACCATGTCGAGCGGCCCCTTGCCCTTTTCGGTGAGCAGATCGCCGATGTCATAGCCGAGGTCGCCGGTCCCCGCGGGGGCGACGAGCGGGTAGATATTGCCCCATTCCTGCGCCCACATATTGCCGAGCAGATCGGCGCGGATCGGGCCGGTCTTCGGCTGTACCGCGTCGCCATATTTCTCGTTGAGTTTCGAGCGGACATAGGTGTGAAGCGCTATGTAGAGCGGCTTCATGTCGTTCCAGATCTGCTCGGTGACCTTGGCGAATTCCTCGGGCGGCATGTCGTAGCCCGAACGCCACATCGCGCCGGTGTCGGCGAAACCGAGCTCCTTGGCACCGGCATTCGCGATGCCGACCATCTTGGCATAGTCGTCCTTCATCGGCGCGCCGACCTTGTCGTGCCAGCTCGTCCACATCTCGGCGAACTGCGCCGGCGTGTTCTGCAGATTGCCCATCTCGGCCTCGATATCCGAGCCCGAGATTTCCTTGCCGTTCAGCGTGCCGCGGCCCTTGCCATATTGCGACTGCAGATCGGTCGCGATCGTGTTGAGCTCGGTCGCGGCGCCCGGCGTCGTCGGCGCGGGCAGCACGATGCCAGTGCGCAGGATGTCGAGCTTGCGCCTGGTGTCGGCGCTGAGCCCCGCGACATCCTTATATTTGGCGGCTTCGAGCGCATATTTGACCGATTTTTCGGTGCCGACCGCGTTGATCCGCGACGCCATCGCATCGGTATCTTCGGTCAGATAGGTGCTGTTGACCCAGTTCACCTGGCTCGCCTCGACCGTATAGTCGAACAGATCCTTCTCGACCGTCGCGATGAAGGCATCGGCGTCGGCGGCGGTCGGCACGGCTTGCGCAAAGGCGGGGGTTGCGACCGCAAGCGACAGGGCAAGCGACAGTGTCGAAATCATGGCTTTCATGGGGTGCGTCCTCTGGAAATTTGCCAGCGCTCTGCGGCGCATAGGAACAGCTAGGCGCTTGCCGCGAGTCCGGTCAAGCGGTCAGAAAGGCTGCGATCGCTTCGCCCAGCTCCGCCTGCGTCACGCTCGACATATGGGTTCCCGGGATCATTGCCAGCCGCGCGTCGGGCAAAGCCGCCACCAGCTCCTCGGCCGAACCATTGTCCTGATCCTGCTCGCCGCACACCACGAGAGTCGGCATCGTCAGCGCCGCGAGCATTTCGGGGGTCGTATCGGTGAAGCTGTCGAGCAGATGTCCCGCCGCAATGCGGTCGACCTTCATCGTCTTCATGAACTGGATCGACATCCAGGTGTCGTCACCGCGCTTCGCGCTCTCATATTCAGCGATCACGCGCTTGAAGAATTGCCCGCGCCGCTGCCAGCCCGCGAGCCCCGCCAACCCCATGCCGCCGAGGATCAGCCGCTGCGGCCGCATCCCCGCCACCACCGCGCGCGCGCTCGTCCGCGCGCCGAGCGAGAAGCCGCCAAGATCGAAATCGCCGAGGCCGAGGTGGGCGACGAGGTCCTGCAGGTCGTGCACCAGCACGTCGGGCGGATAATGCTCCTCCTCGTGCGGCGCGTCGCTCGACCCGTGCACGCGCAGGTCGGGCATGATTACGCGATAGCCTTCTTCGGCAACGCGCGCCGCGGTGCCGAACTTGATCCAATTGACCTCGGCGTTCGAAAACAGGCCGTGGAGCAGGATGAGCGGCCGGGCGCCATCTCCATTCGGGTCCATCTCGCGCCATGCCAGCCGCACGCCGTCGCGCGCTTCGAAAAAACGGGGTTCGCTCGTCATGCTCGGCGCTATGCGCCCTTAGCGGGCGGTGGCGCAAGCGCCGATGATCATCGCGGCTGGAGCCCCTTTTGCTCCATGCGCCACTTCGCCATTTCGATCCGGTCCTGCCCGAAAAAGGGCTCGCCCTCGACGACCAGCGTCGGCACGCCCCAGTGACCGGCGATCTCGAGTGCAACCTGATTTGCCGCAATCTCATTGTCGAGCGTCGCAGCATCGCTCTCGGCCTCGGCATCGAGTTCGGCAAGGTCGAGTGCGGCGCGCTTCGCCGCGGCCGCCATATGGTCGCCCAGATGCCAGTCCTGCGCGCCGCCCCAGATCAGCTGTGCAACCTCATGCGCGAAGGCGATGCCCTTGCCGCGCCGCGATGCCGCCTGCCCAAGGCGGGTGAGGCGATAGATATAGGGCTGCTCGGCCGCAATCTCGCGGGTCATGATATTCTGGACGATCGGGTCGGGTCGCGGCGGACCGAAAGGGATACCGTGGAACTGCGCGACGCGGATCATGTCGCGCATCGTATAGCTCAGCCAGTTCGGATGGTTGCGCTCGAAGAAATCGGGCTGGCGCACCGCAAGCGGATAAACGGGGCGCAGGTTGATCGTCACATCATGGCTCGCCGCAAGCGCGCGATATCGGCCGATGGCAAGATAGCTATAAGGCGAACGAAAGGACCAGAAAAGGTCGGCTGTCAATGTCATCCCGCCATCCTGCCCAAAACGAGCGTCGGCGCAAGCAGCATAACGTTGATTTACAACCACAATAGAGCTTGTTGGCAATGATATCTGCATGTTGAATATAGTAGCAATTGCTATTATATCGCATGCCATGAGTGAAACGATCGGCTTTTTGATGGGCGATACCGCGCGGCTGTTCCGCCGCTCGTTCAACGCGCGCACGCGCGATAGTGGCATCACCGCACTGCAATGGCGGCTGATCACCTATCTGAAACGGCACGAGGGAATCCGCCAAGGCCCGCTCGCCGAACTGATCGAGGTCGAACCGATCACCCTGTCGCGGATGGTCGACCGACTGGTCGAATCCGAACTGGTCGAGCGCCGCGCCGACCCCGCCGACCGCCGCGCGTGGCAGCTGTACCTGACCCCCCGCGCAGGCGAGTTTCTCGGCGGCATGCGGAGCCTCGCCGATGCGCTGACCGCCGAAGCCACCGAAGGGCTGAGCGACGCCGAGCGCGAGCAGCTGATCGACCTGGTCGAGCGCGTCCGCGCCAACCTGTCCCGCCGCATCAATCAAAAAGAAAAAGAGACCGCCTGATGGACCAGCTCTCCCCATCCCGTCCCAAGGCCGAAGGTACGGCATCGCCGCAGGCAGCACCGAAGGCGGATCCCTTGCCGGGCCCGGCGCCCGCCGAGGCCGCACCCAAAGCGAGCTGGCGCACGCGCCTGCTGATGTTCGGCCTGCCCTTGGCTTTGATCGCGGGCGGCGCCGGCTGGTGGCTGACGAGCGGCGGATCGGTGTCGACCGACAATGCCTATGTCCAGATGGACAAGGTGTCGGTCGCTGCCGAAG
>CAUUIU010000164.1:0-7118 GCA_963545025.1 uncultured Sphingopyxis sp.
ATCCCGGGCATCGACGATGGCGACGATGCGGCTGGTGCCGCGTGCGCTGTCGGCAAGCTGCGACGCGCCCGCGCCGCCGATCGCGCCGACGCCGATCATGAGCAGGGGCGCCAGCAGAAACAGCAGGAAGGTCGGGGTCGCGACGATCGACAGGAAATCGCGGCGCGCGATGACGAACATCGTCTTGAGGAAGGGGCTCATATCGCGGCCTCCTCGATCGCGTCGGCGCGGGCATCGGCGTCGAACCCCGCATCGACCTGGCGGACGATATGGACGAAGGCGTCGTGCAGGCCGGGGCGGACGATCGACAGGCCGGCGACGCCGTGGCCGCTGGCGGTGATCCGCGCGAGCAGTGGCTCGACCTCGGCATCGGCGATCGGAAATTGCCAGGCATCGCCGCGCGGTTCGGCGCCGGGCGGCAGGATCGCCGCGATCGCGGCGGCATCGGCGGTGCTGCGGGGCGTATAACGCACCTGCATCGGCAGCATCGCGCGTGCTTCGTCGACCGTGCCCTCGAAGCGACGCTGCGAGCGCGCGATGATCGCGAGCCGGTCGCAGAGGCGCTCGGCGTGCGCCATGACATGGGTCGAGAAGAGGATCGTCGCGCCGCGGTCGCGCTCGCGCCGGACGAGCATTTCGAGCCGTTCCTGATTGACCGGGTCGAGCCCGGAGAAGGGCTCGTCGAGGACGATCAGGTCGGGAGCGTGGACGATCGATCCGATCAGCTGGATCATCTGCGCCATGCCCTTCGACATCTTGCGGATCTTTTCGTCGATTACGCGTTCGAGCCCGAGTTCGGTCATAAAGGTTTCGGCGCGGCGGCGGCCTTCGCCCCAGTCGAGCCCTCGCAGCGCGCCCATGAAGGCGATCGCGTCGCGCGCCTTCATGCCCGGATAAAGGCCGCGTTCTTCCGGGAGGTAGCCGATGCGGTAGCGCGCCGATTGCGGCTTTTGCCCGCCAAAGAGGCGGCTCGTCCCCGCGTCGGGGTCGATGATGCCCAGCGTCATGCGCAGGCTGGTCGTCTTGCCGGCGCCATTGGGGCCGAGCACACCATAGATGCTCCCCGTCGGAACCTCGAGCGACACATTATCGACCGCTTTGAAATTGCCGAAATATTTGGTGAGGCCCTGGGCCTCGACGGTGAGTGCGGTCAAAATCGGGTCCCTGATCATGAATTCGACGCTGTATCATGCAACTATGGCACGCGAGGCAGGCTGTCGTATAGGGGCGCAATGGTTGCCGAAGCCTTGCCATCGCTGGAGCAGAGACTCGCCGAGGTCGCGCGCGCGCACGGATTCGTCGCGTTCGGGATCGCGCGCGCCGACGCGGCGCCGCGGACGGCCGAGCGGCTGAACGACTGGCTGGCCGAGGGGTGCCACGGCGACATGATCTGGATGGAAAGCCGCGCCGGCCAGCGCGGATCGCCGCAAGGACTGTGGCCCGAGGTGAAGTCGGTGATCGCGCTGGGGATGAGCTATGCGCCCGCGACCGACCCGTTGGCGCTCGCGGAGCATCCGACACGCGGGCGCATCTCGGTCTATGCGCAGGGCGGCGATTATCATGACGTCGTGAAGAAAGCGCTCAAAGCCGTCGCGCGCTGGCTCGTCGCCGAGGCAGAGGGCGCCGAGGTCAAGGTGTTCGTCGATACCGCGCCGGTGATGGAAAAGCCGCTGTCGGCGGCGGCGGGGCTCGGCTGGCAGGGCAAGCACACCAATCTGGTCAGCCGCGAGCATGGCAGCTGGCTGTTTCTGGGCGCGATCTACACGACGCTCGACCTCGCACCCGCGACGCCGGGGCGCGATACGTGCGGCAGTTGCTCGGCGTGTCAGGATATATGCCCGACGCAGGCCTTCCCCGCGCCCTATCGGCTCGATGCGCGGCGCTGCGTCTCCTATCTTACGATCGAGCATGACGGGCCGATCCCCGAGGATCTGCGGCGCGGGATCGGCAACCGCATCTATGGCTGCGACGATTGTCTTGCCGCTTGCCCGTGGAACAAATTCGCCGAAACCGCGCATCGCCACCGCGCTTTCCTGCCACGCGCCGAGCTGGCGGCGCCGGCGCTCGCCGACCTGCTCGACCTCGACGATGCGGGGTTCCGGCAGGTCTTCGCTGGGTCGCCGATCAAACGCATCGGGCGCAACCGCATGGTGCGCAACGCCGCGATCGCGGCGGGAAACAGCGGCGATCCGGGGTTCCGCGCCCGGCTCGAAGCGTTGACGCAGGACGAATCGCCGATGGTCGCCGATGCGGCGGCATGGGCGCTCGCCGAACTGGGGCTATGACGTCAGCCTAGCGGCGGAGCGTGTTGGCGCATCCGTCGACCTCGGCGTTGCGGCCGTCGGGGGTGCGCGCGTCGACATGCGTCGCGACCGGGTTCTCGCCGGCACGGGCGGAATAGAAATAAATGTCGAGGATGCAGCTGGCGCCCGCAAACTGCAGCTTGCGCGCCGCGCCCTCCGTTACATCGAGCCGCGGCTTGCCGAACATGCGACCCACAGCGTCGGCGCTGCTGCCGATCAGCGCATTGTGCTGGACGGGTTTGACGACGGTCGGCGGCGGCGCCTTGGGCGGGAGCGCGGCGGGGCGCGGAATGGCGCCGGCGCCGCAGCCCGAAAGCAAAATGGCGAACGCCGTCAGGGCCAGCAGGCGGTGGTTTTGGGTCAAGGCTGGTCCTCTTTGTGGCGCAGATGCAGAAGGTGGACGGCCATAGCGGCGCTCGCGATGGGCGCCAACAGATTGACGATGGGGACTATGAAGCTTGCGGCGGACAGAAGGCCGAGCGACCAGCGCGCGCTCCGGTCGAAGCGCGGACGGTCGGGGTGGCGGGCGAGCACCATCGCCTCGAGATCGCGGCCGAGGAGGAGCGCATTGACCAGAAGCGCGAAGATCGGCGTGCCGATGCCGGTGACGAGCAGCAGGACATAGATGGGCAAGGCGAGCAGGTTGCCACCGATCAGCCGGACGAGCGAGGCGAGTGCCAGCCGGATATTCTGGCGCCAGCCGACATCGACCGCGCGCGCCGCTGCGGCGGGATAGTGGCGCCCCTCGACGTCGGCGACGATCGCGTCGGCGAACAGCCCGACGACGACGATCGCGACGGCACGGAACAACAGCCAGCTGCCGGCTACAAGCATGAGGACGATCAGGATGCCCGCCATGTCGAGCTCCGCATCGCCGAACCATTGCCATTGGTCGAGCGCCCAGCGCGCGCCGAAGAAGATCGCGGCGCCGGCGGCGATGAAGATGAGCAAGGTCAGCGCGAGGCTTTGCGCGAGCACGCGGATGACGCGCGGATTGTTCAAGTCCTTGAGGCCAAGGAGGAAAGCGTGGATCGCGCGGGCCATGCGCCGGGATGGCGCGGTCGAGGCACGCGCGTCAAGGCTTCTGCTTGCCTTGGGGCGCGTCGCCGCCTAAGGCGCGCGGCAGCTTTTTCCTTACAGCACAGGATTTTTCATGGCCTCCACCGCCCGTTTCGACGTTGTCGCCATCGGCAATGCGATCGTCGACGTTCTTGCCCGCGCCGACGATGCGCTGATCGAGGCCGAAGGCCTGACCAAGGGATCGATGCGGCTGATCGACGCCGAAGAGGCCGAACGCCTCTATGCGGCGATGGGGCCCGCGGTCGAGGTTTCGGGCGGCAGCGCGGCGAATACGCTCGCGGGCATGGCGGCGCTCGGCGAACGCTGCGCCTTCATCGGCCAGGTTGCCGACGACCAGCTCGGTCATGTGTTCACGCACGACCTGCGCGCATTGGGCGTCGCCTATGAGACGCCGGCGCTCAAGGAAGGCGCGCCGACTGCGCGCTGCCTGATCCTCGTCACCCCCGACGGCCAGCGCACGATGAACACGTTTTTGGGTGCGAGCCACCTGCTCGACCAGTCGATGATCGACGAGGCGTGGATCGCCGACGCGAAGATCCTCTATCTCGAAGGCTATCTGTGGGATCCGGAACTGTCGCGCGCGGCGATGCGGCGCGCGATCGACGTGTCGCGCGGCGCGGGGCGCAAGGTCGCCTTCACCCTGTCCGACGCCTTCATCATCGACCGCCACGGCGAAGATTTCCGCAAGCTGATCGCCGAAGGCCTGTTCGACATCCTGTTCGCGAACGAAGTCGAAATCTGCGCGCTCGCCAAAACCGACGATTTCGAAGCGGCGGTCGCGAGCGTCGCGGCACAGGTGCCGCTGCTCGTCGTGACGCGCGGTTCACACGGCGCGATCGCGCTGCAGGACGGGACGCGCACCGAAGTTGGCGCCGAACCGATCGACCAGGTCGTCGACACCACCGGCGCCGGCGACCTCTTCGCCGCCGGTTTCCTCGCGGGTCATGCCGAGGGTCGCTCGATGCACGATTGCCTGACGATGGGCGCGGTTTGCGCGCGCGAAATCATCGCGCAGGTCGGCCCGCGCGCCCAGACCGACCTCAAGGCGAAGGTCGCCGAACGGCTCGGATAGGAACCTCATCGGCTTTGAAGCGTCCTATGCCCCATCAGCAGAGGAGGCATTCATCATGGCCGACGAAATTCACGAGACGCGCGCGCCCGACGGAACGACGCATACGACCACGGTCATCGACCGCGAACCGCGCCGAGGCGGCGGGATGGGGATGGGACTGATTGTCCTTGTCGCCCTCGTCGTTGCAGCCTTTTTCGCCTTTCAGTTTCTCGCCACCGAGAAGACCGAAAGCGGTGCGATCACCGAGGCGGCGCAGAAGGTCGGCAACGCCGCCGAAGAGGTCGGCGACGCGGCGCAGAAAGCCGTCGATTAAAGCTCAGCTTGCGGCCGGCTCCGCATTTTCCGGGTGCTTTTTGAACAGCGCCCGGTCGGCGGGGCCGAAGCCGCGGGTCCAGATCAGCCAGCTGTAGATGCCGAGGATGACCGGCACGCCGATCAGCAGTTCGGCCCATTCGGGCAGCTGCGTCGCGCCCCAGCCAAGTACGGCCGCGCCAGCAGTCGCCCAGACGAGCGCCCAGCGCAGGCTGTTGACCGGCGCGTTCAGGATGCGCGCGAGCAGCCATGCCTTGACTACCGACGCGAAGCCGAGCGCGATCATCAGCGCGAGCGCGACCGCCGCGGCGTAGTAAATTGGGTCGAGGCCCCAGCTTTTCGCGATGAGGATGAAGGTCACGCTGAGCGCCGCCTGAAGCGCCAGCGTTGCGAGGCTGATCAGCAGGTTGCGGTGGCGCGCGACATAGACGAGCGCCGCCTCGCTGACGACAGCGGTCGCCGCGACCACTTCGGCCGCGAGCAGGAAGGCGAGCGCGCCGGTGCCGCTGACGAATTGCGGGCCGACGAGGCCCATCACCGCTTCACCCGGAATGCCGAGCGCGAGCGCGACGCCCGCCTGCGCCGCGATGATCCAGAAGCCGACCTGGCTGACCTGTGCCGCCACGGCGGCAAGTTTGTTTTCGGCGAGGTTGCGGGTGATGACGGGGCCGAGGATCGGCTCGAAACTGGTCTTGAGTTTCTGCGGCAGCGACGCGACCTGCTGCGCCATATAATAGATGCCGTAAATCGTCGGCGAGGTGAACTGGCCAAGGATGAAGAGGTCGAGGCGGCGGGTGCCCCATTCGATCGCGTCGGCCGCGGCGAGCGGCGCGTTGCGCTGCGCGACACGGATCAGGTGCGCGGGATGCGGCTGCCAGCCCTTTGGCCCGCCATAATGGCCGATCATCGGGATCAGCGCGGTCAGGAAAGAGCCGATCATCGCGGCGGCGTAGGACAGCATCAACCCGTCGCGTACCGACACGAACCAGAATCCGGCCGCCGCGAGGCTGATCACCCAGGGTTCGACCACCGCGCGGGCGCGGACCGTCGCGCCGATGTCGAATTTATAGGCGCAGGCGGCGAGTGCGACTTCGGTGCCCGCGATGGAAAAGACGAGCAGCGCCATCCAGCGATCGGTGCTGTCGATGCCGCCCGCCGGAAACATCAATTGCGGCAACAGGAAAAGGATCGCCGAGCCGGCGGCCGAGGCGAGGAAGGCGACAAACATGCCGTCCCACACAACGGTGCGGTGGTCGGCGCCGGGGGCGCTCAGCTGCTCGGCCAGCCCGCGTTTCAGCCCCAGCGTCGACAATTGCGCGACCAGTTCGATGACGAGCACCGCGAAAGCGAAGCGGCCGACAGCCTCCGGCCCGTACCAGCGGCCGGCGACATAGAGGAAGGGCAAGCGCGCTACGAGGCGCAGGATGAAACCGAAGAAATTGGTTCGCCCGCCCTTGGCGAGCGCCGCGGTGTCGGCGTCGCCGGACGACGCGTCGGGCGCAGCTGCGCTGTCCGTCTGGCTCAAGCCTGGCGCCCCTTCTGCTTTTCCCCTGCTTGCAGTCTAGCGCAGCGCGGGGGGGCAGGCAATTGCATGTCGGTCTTCACCGGCCCTCGGGTCGCAGCGGGCGGCTGAGCAGGGCCTGAATGGCGTCGGATACGCGGATTTCGCCCGCGACGAGCCGGGCTACGGCATCGGTGATCGGCATGTCGATGCTGTCGGCGCGTGCGGCCGCGGCGACGACGGGGGCGCTAAAAGCCCCTTCGGCGACGGTGCGGCGGTCGGCCATCAGCGTTTCAGCGCTTTCCCCGCGCCCGAGTCCCAGACCGAGCGCAAAGTTACGCGAATTGGATGAGGTGCAGGTGAGCACGAGGTCGCCCAGGCCCGCAAGGCCCGCGAGCGTTTCGGCCTGCGCGCCGCGCGCGAGGCCGAAGCGCGTCATCTCGGCGAACCCGCGGCTGATCAGCGCCGCGCGCGCGTTGAGCCCCAACCCGGCGCCCTCGACGATGCCGCAGGCGATCGCGAGGATGTTCTTGATCGCGCCGCCGATTTCGGCGCCGATCACGTCGCTGCTGACATAGGGGCGGAAATGCGGACGGGCGAGCGCCTGTGCCAGCGCCGCCGCGACGGCCGGATCGGCGGCAGCGAGGGTGATTGCGGTGGGCAGTCCGGCGGCGACTTCGTGCGCGAAGGTCGGGCCCGACAGCACGGCGTGCGGCCGACCGGGGCAGAGGTCGTGCGCGATATCGATCGGGAAGGCGAAGCTGCCCGCCTCCATGCCCTTGCTGCAGAAGATCAAGGGGGCATCCTGTCTCTTATACACATCTGACGCTGCCGACGAAGCTAGAAGTGT
>CAUUIU010000165.1:0-7103 GCA_963545025.1 uncultured Sphingopyxis sp.
CTTCGGCAGCCGCCTCGCCGAACTCGGGAAGTTGCTGGTTACGCTTCGCCAGCGCGGCTTGCGGGCCGGAGGTTTCGTTGCCGTCGATCCAGTCGGCGGCGTCGAGGATGGAGCGCAGCTTTGCGACGCCGTCGGCGTCCAGCACGTCGGGAATAATCCGGATCATGGCCGCTTCTAGGCTGAAAAGGGCGGGAACGGCAATGCGCCGCGCCCGCCCCTTTTGATCAGAAGTTGTAGAAGAGGCTGAACACTGCCGAGCGTGCGTCGCCGGGGGTCGCCCAACCGCCCGAAACGGCGCCGGTGGTCGCGTTCACATTGTTGCGCACGCCGGTATAATAATCCTCGTTCGTCAGGTTGGTGACGTTGAGCTGCGCCACGAGCCCGTTCTTGAAGTCGTACGACACAAAGGCGCGGTGGATCAGATAGTCGTCGACCATGAACTGTGTGCGCTGCAACGCATTGCGCTGGTTGGTCGCGAACTTGCCCTGATAGGACAGGCCGTAACCGATCTGCAGCCCGAACGGGAAGACATAGGTGGTGAACAGGCTGCCCGAATGCTTCGGCGTCTGGATCAGCCGGTCGCCCGCTTGCGGATCGACGAGCACGGCATTGTTGCCGCAACCCACGCTTCCGGGCGCAGTAAGGCAGAAGTCGGAAACGCTCTGCTTCACCTTGCTGTCGAGATAGGTGTAGTTGGCAAAGATCGCCCATTCGGGCGTCACATTGCCGGTGACACCCAGCGCGACGCCATCGACCCGTGATTCGCCGTCGAGAACCTGCAGCGAATTGGGCAGCGACGGGTCGTTCGAGGGGGTGCGGAAGTTGCTCCGTTCGTTGCGGAACAGCGCGGCGGTGAGCAGCAGCTTCTTGTCCGCGAGTTCGGCCTTGGCGCCAACCTCATAGGTGCGCGCCTTTTCCGGCGCGACGGCGCAGGGGTCGGCCGCGCCCGTCGCCGGGATCACGCCGCAGCCGAGGCGCACCGTCGCCGACGACGGCGTCTTGGCATTGCCATAAGCCGCATAGAGGCTGACATTCTCGATCGGGTGGAACACCGCGCCGACGCGGTAGGAGAAGAGATTCTCGTCGCTGATCTGCGGCAATTGCTGCGCGGGCGTCAGCGGCGTCGTTCCCGGCGGGACGAAGGTCAGCGGGATGTTCCGGAACTCGGCGCGGTTGCTTTCATAGCGAACGCCGGCATTCAGTTCAAACATGGTGCCAAGCTCGAGCGTGTCGAAGGCATAGATGGCCGCGTTGCGGCTCTGCCCCTTCGACCGTGCGGTAACGGTGAGGTTGATCGGGCCGGTGTAGACGGTGTTGGGGTTCGTCAGGCTGATCGGGGGCAGGGTGACCGCCGACCCGTTGGGATTGCGCGCCAGCGAAGCCGTCGTGATCTGATAATCCTCGCGCGAGAAGGAGGCTCCGATCACCAGCGTGTTGCGCGTGCCGCCCGTCTCGCCGGTGACGACCATCAGGTCGGTCTGGTTGTGGAGCAGATCGTTGACCTGATCGCGGACGAGGCCGCGCGGACCCGACGGCAGATAGAAGCCCGGAGCCAAACCAACGGGGCAGGCGATGCCAACGGTCGAGTTCGGCCCCGAGCCGATGGGCTGAAGGTTATTTGCAAGACAGAAGCTGCCCTGCGGCGCGCTCGTCTGGCTGTACTGTGCGACATGCTGCCAGCGAGTCAGGTTGCGGATCGACACATTGTCGCTGAATGCGTGGCGGAAGGTTGCCGTCAGGCGATCAACCTTGGTTTTCTGTTCGTCGAGATTGACGATCCCAAAATAGTCGCGGTCGTCGACGCCGGGCAGCGGGCCGTCGTTGACGCCACTCAGGAAGAAGGGAACGCCATAGATCGGCGTATTGTCGTCATCCTGGTGGATATAGGCGAGCGTCAGGCTGGTGTCGCTGTCGACACCGATGGTGATCGACGGCGCAACGCCCCAGCGCTTGTACGATTCGACGTCGCGGCCCGGCACGTCATTCTCGTGATACATCGCGTTGAGCCGGACGGCGATCAGGTCGCTAACGCGCCAGTTGCTGTCGACCGAACCACGGTAATAATTGTCGGTCCCGACCGCCGCCTGCACCGTCGTAGCGTTGCGTGAAAAGGGGATCTTGCTGACGAGGTTGATCGTGCCGCCGACACTGCCCGATCCGTTGAAGACCGAGTTTGCGCCGTTATAGACTTCGATCTGCTGCAGGTTGAAGGGGTCGGTGCGGCTGTATTGCGCGCTGTCGCGGACGCCGTCGACGGTCAGGTCGTTGTTCGCCGAATAGCCGCGCAGGTTGATCGAGTCGCCATAGCCGCCGCCACCTTCGCCAGCGCCAAAGGTGATGCCCGGGATCGTCGAGAGCGCGTCGCGCAGCGTGAGGAGGTTCTGCTGGCGAAGCTGTTCCTGCGAGACGACGGTAACCGTCTGGGGGGTGTCGACGATCGGAGCCGTCGACTTGGGCGACTCCACTTCGGTCGCCAGCGTACCGGTGACTACAATGTCGCTGCGACCGCCGGGCGCGTCTTGCGCTTCGCCTGCCTCGGCAGCGAGGGCGGGTGCGCTGATCAGGCTTCCGACGCAGGAGAGCGCGAGGAACGAAGCGGACGTCGATGATTTCACGGTAAACCCCCTTATTTTGATTGGTTCGGGGCGCCGCTATTGAGAATCGCTTGCAGAGTCAATGTATATTGCGAACTATTCGCATCTATGTCGCGATTTGTCGCGCATCGGACGGAGGATGGCGCCTCGCGCTTTTACCGGCGGGGTTCGAGCCACCAGCTTTGCCGCCAGCCATATTGGCTGGCGATGGCTTCGCCCGCCGCATCGGTCGCGGGCCGGAATCGAAAGCGCTCCTCGATCAGGCGGCAAGTCGTCTGGTCGAGCGAGGCATCGCCGCTGGAGCGCGATACGCGGCATCCGGTGACGCGGCCCGTGGGCTGGATGGTAAAGCGCACTTCGACTTCGCCGCCGATCTGGGCGCGGCTTGCGTCGCGGGGATAGTCGCGATTGCGGATCGTCCCGCTGCGCCACACCGCCTTGATGCCGCCGCCGTTTCCCGTTCCAGTGCCGCCGGCGCCTGTGCCGTCGCCTCGGCCACCCGCGCCCGAGCCTGGTCCGACGGTGGGCGTCGCGCCCGCCGATGCGTTGCTGCCGCTGCCGGGCTGCGGCGCTGCGCTGATCGGCGGCGCGATCACGGGCACTTTGGGCTTGGGCACGACGACGGCTGCGGCTTTGGCGTGCTTGTTCGCGGGCGAAGCCTTGCCGCTTGCGCTCTCCGCTGGAACGTCTTTCGGCGCGATCGTCTCGGGCGGGGGGTTGGGTGCGGGGATGGCGATAGCGGTGATCGCTTCGCTTGCCTTGCGCACGACGTCGAGATCGAGGCCGCTGGCCAGGCCGATGGCGACCCCGACGGCCGCGATCAGCGCACCGGCCCCCGCGAGGCCGCGCTGCCGCTTCGTTACCTGACCGCTATAAACCATCGCGCTGCCCCATGGGGCACGCCTGTGCCCGGCAGCCGCTGGTTACAGGAATTCGTCTAGCGTGGACATGAACCGGTCGAACTGATCGTGATGCAGCCAATGCCCGGCATTTTCGAACTCGATCACCTTGGCGGTGTTGAAATGCTCGAGCCGCCCGTCGCCCTCGGGGTTCGAGGCCCAACTGTTCGCACCATAAAGCAAGAGCGTGGGGCAGGTGATCGCCGACCAAAGCGATGTGATGTCGTCCTGCGGCACGTCGAACGCCGGCCAGACGTTCAGATAATTGTCGAACTTCCAGCTCCACGTGCCGTCTTCGTTGCGGCTGATCCCGTGGACCGTCAGGTGGCGCGCCTGCGCCTCGGTGAGATAGCTGTTCTCGCCCATCATCCGCGCCAGCGCGTCGTCGAGCGTCGCATAGCGGCGCGGCGTACGCCCCGCCGCCTGTCTTTTGTCATCGATCCATTTGCGGAAGCGTTCGCCGAACGGCTTTTGCGCGCGTTCGGCCAGAACCTTGGGCGAGGGGCCGAGCCCTTCGATCGCGACCAGCTTGCGGACATTTTCGGGATAAAGACCCGTATAGCGCAGCGCGATATTGCCGCCCATCGAATGCGCGACGATCGTCACCGGCCCCAGGTCGAGCTGATGGATCAACTGCGCCAGATCATAGATATAGCCGTCCATGTGGTAATTGCCTTCGGGCGACCAAGCGCTGTCGCCATGGCCGCGAAGGTCGGGGGCGACGATGTGATAGCGGTCGCGCAGCTTTTCGGCGACCCAGTCCCAGTTGCGGCAATGGTCGCGCCCGCCGTGGACAAGCAGCAGCGGCGGCGCGCCGGCATTGCCCCAGTCGACATAGTGAAGCTTCAGCCTTTGCGAGATGAAGCTGTTCGAGGTGGGGCCGGCACTTGCCATCGGATCATCCTTGCTGTCTGTTCCAGTTTCAAAAGGCGACTGGTCTCGATCCGTCAACCCCGCATCGACCCGGCCGTCGCCCAGAGCGAGAGAGAGGAGCGCGCGATGTCGACATTTCGGGACAATTTGCTGGCGGGAAAGACCGCCTTCGTTGCCGGCGGCACAAGCGGGATCAACCTCGGCATCGCGAAACGCTTTGCCGAGCTCGGCGCCAAGGTCGCCGTCGCCGGGCGCGACCCCGACAAGGCGGCGCGCGCTGCGGCAGAAATCGGCGCGGGCGCGCTGGGTCTGTCGGGCGATGTGCGCGACTATACCGCGATTCGCGGCGTCATGGAGCAGGTCGTGAACAAGCTCGGCCCGATGGACATCGTCGTCTCGGGCGCGGCGGGTAATTTCCTTGCACCAGCGCTCGGCATGTCGGCGAACGCGTTTCGCACCGTCGTCGACATCGACCTAAACGGCACCTTCAACGTGTTTCGCGGTTGTCACGACCTTCTCAATCGTCCCGGCGCCTCGCTGATCGCGATCACCGCGGGGCAGGCGGTCAACGCCTCGGCGCTGCAGGCGCATGCCTGCGCGGCGAAAGCCGGGATCAACCAGCTGATTCGCGTGCTCGCGCTCGAATGGGGGCCGGGGGTGCGGGTAAACGGTATCTCGCCCGGGCCGATTGCCGGCACCGAAGGCATGGCGCGGCTCGCGCCCGACGCCGCGACGCGTCAGTCCCATTTCGACCGCATCGCGATGAAGCGTTGGGGCGAAATCGAGGAAGTTGCCGAATCGGCGGTGTTCCTGTGCTCGCCCGCCGCAGGTTACATCACCGGCACGATCCTCGACTGCGACGGCGGCAGCCAGGTTGGCGACGCATCGCGCGGCGACCTGGCGAAAGGAATGGTCTGAAAGCAAAAACGCCGCCAACCCGTTGGGTGGCGGCGTTTTTAATGGTGGGCGTGGCAAGGATTGAACTTGCGACCCCTGCGATGTCAACACAGTGCTCTACCACTGAGCTACACGCCCATCCCGTGGGGTGACGCGCCCCCTAAATGGCTCCGCGCGGCTTGGCAAGCCCTTCGCGCGAAGATGCGTCTTTATTGTTGGTGCGACTGGTCGGCGCGCCCGAACATATTGTCGACCTCGCGCACCAGATCCTTGAGGTGGAACGGCTTCGACAACAGCTTCGCCTGCGGCACATTCTCTTCTGCGCGCAATGACACGGCGGCAAAGCCGGTGATGAACATCACCTGCGTCTGCGGCGCGACCTTGGCGGTGTGTTGCGCGAGTTCGATGCCGTCCATTTCAGGCATCACGATATCGGACAGCAGCAGGTCGAACGTCCCCGAATCGATATAGGGCACCGCTGCGGTGCCGCGATCGACCGCAGTCACATGATAGCCGGCGCCGGTCAGCGCCCGCGCCAGATACTCGCGCATCACATCATCATCTTCGGCGAGCAAAATGCGAATCATCTTGAATATTGTTCCCTGGTCCCGCGACAGGCCGTGTTCCGCGCGGCCGCCCCTTTGTAACGTAGATCAATCATAGCGCGAGAGATTTAACAAATTGCCGCGGCGCTGGATTTGTCGCCCGTTTTTTGCCACCGGTAGTCGCATGCCGCGCCGCACTCTCCCGTCCGCCGCCTTCGCTATTCATCGCCCCGAGGCGCGCAGCCCCGTCGTCGTGTCGGTTCCGCACGCCGGCCGCATCTATCCGCCCGAAATTCTGGCGGCGACCCGCGTGTCGCGCGCGGATCTCGAGCGGCTGGAAGACAGCTGGTGCGACCGACTGGCGAGTGGTGCCTGCGCCGCGGGCGCGACGATCGTGGAGGCGCTGTGGGCGCGCGCCGTTGCCGACTGCAACCGCAGCGAAGGACAGATGGCGCCGGGCGAGGTTGCGCCGCTGCTGCGCCCCCAATTTTCGGCCCCGGGACGCAAGGAGCGCGCCGGGCTGGGGGTCGTGCCGACACGGCTTCCCGATTGTGGGATGCTATGGAGCCGACCGATTGACCGCGCCGCGCTGCACTGGCGGCTCGAATCGCTCCATCGCCCCTATCATGCCGCACTTGGCGCAGAGCTGGCGGGGGCGCGTGACCGCTTCGGCCACGCGATCCTGATCGATCTGCACAGCATGCCTTCCATTCCTGCCGGGCAGCCGGGACACGGCGCGCGCCTCGTCGTCGGCGACCGTTTTGGTGCAAGCGCGGGCGGCTGGCTGGTCGATCTGGTCATGGAGACAGCAGGGCGGCTGGAGGTGCCGGTGACGCGAAACCAGCCCTATGCCGGCGGGCATATCGTCCACGCGCATGGTCAGCCAGATCGCGGCATCCACGCGGTGCAGATCGAAATCGACCGCAGCCTTTATCTGACGCCCGACCGTAGCCCCGACGCCGACCTTATCGCAGGGCTGGCACGCTGGTTCGCGGACCTTGTTGAAGCGGTCGCGGCAGCGGAGCCCGGCGCGGAATCGCTGCCACAGGCTGCCGAATAAAAAAACCACCCCGTACCGAAGTACGAGGTGGCCAGGGTCCAGGGAGGACGTGTCCACGTCACAAAGACAGGACACTCGCCGCGATGGAAAGGGGGAAAACCACGGCGGCGTAGCACCAATCTAGGTGTTCTCGCGTCGCGATACAAGGGGCAGTTGTTGCAAAAGAAACTGGTCGGGGAGAGAGGATTCGAACCTCCGGCCCCTGCCTCCCGAAGACAGTGCTCTACCAGGCTGA
>CAUUIU010000166.1:0-7052 GCA_963545025.1 uncultured Sphingopyxis sp.
TTCACCTGCCGTATTCGGAATGCTGGAGAATAACGCGCGCGACAATGTCTATTACAGCGTCCGGCGGGGGCGCGAAATCCTGACCGGCTATACGGACCTGCCCCAGATCCGGATCGACCCGGCGCGGCAGGAGGAGTTTACTTTCGCCGAAAGTCGATACCTGGGACATGAAGTCCGTATCGTGGCGGTTACCCGGATCGTGCCGCAGGTCAGCGAGCCGATCGTCGTTCAGGTCGCCGAAACGCTCGATGCGCGCAAGCGTATGGCGCGTGGACTGCTGGTCGGGCTCGCGGTGCTGGAGCTCGCGCTCATTGCTACCGCAGCCATGCTGATGCCGATCGCCGTGCGTCGCGGCCTTGCTCCGCTGAAGCGTTTGCAGGCCGAAATGGATCGACGCGGTGCGGAGGACCTGACCCCGCTTTCGGCTGCCGGCGTTCCGGGCGAACTCGGCGATCTGGTCAGTGCATTCAACACCATGCTCGCCCGGCTCGACAGCGGATTTGCGGGCATTCGCCGGTTTACCGCCGATGCATCGCACCAGATGCGTACACCGCTGTCGGTCCTGCGCACCCATGTCGCGGTCCTCAAGCGGGCGAAGCCGGGAAGCGCCGAAGCGAAAGGGTCGATCGAAGATATCGACGATGCAGGAGCCCGGCTCAGCCATTTGCTGAACCAGCTGCTGTCACTGGCGCGCGTTGATAGCGGACATCCCGAACGGGTGATCCTTGAGCCGGCCGATCTTCGCCGGTTAGCGGCCGATGTCGTGAGCGGGCAGGAGGCCGTCGCGAGCGCAAGGCAGATTCGACTGCATCTCGGCGCGCCGCAGCGCGCGGTCGAGGTCCGGACCAACACGGCGCTGGCGACGGAAATGCTCGTCAACATCGTCGACAATGCCATTCGCTATAACCGGCCGGGCGGGCAGGTCAGCGTGATTGTCGATGAGCGACCCGCCGCGATCCGGGTTGAGGACGACGGGCCCGGCATTCCGCCCGAAGATCGCGAAAAGGTCTTTGAACGCTTCATTCGGCTGAACCCGCACGCCGGGAACGATGGCAGCGGATTGGGATTGTCGATCGCCCACTCGATCGCCGAGACTCTCGGCCTTGACCTCGGGCTCGACGGCGGTCCGGGTGATCGCGGTTTGCGGCTTACGATTATTTTCCCGCCAGACGCTGACAGCTTGGTGAAAGGTCCCTGAGCTAGTTGGTGTGCAAGGTTCCGGAACAGGAACAGCAATGAGGGAGGATTTGTGGCTATCCATCAAGGCGCGGACATGCCGGCATCTTTGCCGGCCCGCCGAAGCGCGGGGGGCCTTGTCCGGCCTCCGGCTGCGGCACCACTCGGCTGATCAGGACCATGTTGTCTCTCTACGCCTTCGCGATGGTCAGCGTCTTCATGACGCTGATCATGACCAAGCGTCTTTCCGCCATTGTCGCGCTGATTGTCGTGCCGGTTTCTTTCGCGCTGGTCGGATTTCTGTTGTTCGGGGCCTATCAGACCGACCTCGGCACGATGATGATGAACGGCGTGAAGCAACTCGCCCCGACCGGTGTCATGCTGGTCTTTGCGATCCTTTATTTCGGGCTGATGATCGATGTCGGCGTCTTCGACCCGTTAATCCGTGCGATCGTCCGCATCGTACACGGCGACCCCGTCCGCATCATGATCGGTTCCGCGCTGCTTGCGCTGATGGTATCGCTCGATGGGGACGGCGCGACGACCTACATGATCACCACCGCGGCAATGCTGCCCGTCTATCGTCATATGAAAATGGACGTCCGGATGCTCGCCTGCGTCGTGATCATGGCGGGCGGGGTGATGAATGTGCTGCCGTGGGGCGGCCCCACGGCGCGGGTTGCGAGCGCGCTCCATGTCGACGTCAGCGACATATTCCTGCCGCTGATCCCGTCGATGATCGCGACCGCGGCCTGGGTTGTGTTCGTCGCCTATCGTTTCGGACTGAAGGAACGCGACAGGCTGGCGAAGCTGCCGGTCGATGCGATCGACGAAGATGCGACCGCATCCGAAATCCTCGCAGCCGACGTCGAAAGCCATGTCGAGGCCCGGCGTCCACGGCTCTTCTGGTTCAATCTCGCGCTCACGTTCGGGCTCCTGGTAATGCTGGTCATGGGCGTCATGCCGCTAGCCGTCCTCTTCATGCTCGCCTTTGCGCTCGCGATGATGCTCAACTTCCCGTCGCTCGACGAACAGCGCGAACGGTTGTCGGCTCATGCGGGCAACGCGCTCGCGGTGGGCGGGCTGGTCTTTGCCGCCGGCATCTTCACCGGCATCCTTTCGGGGACGCAAATGGTCGATGCGATGGCCGCTACGGTGACCCACGCGGTGCCGGAAAGCATGGGTCCCTATCTGGCGCCGATCACCGCCGTGCTGAGTGCGCCCTTTACCTTCTTCATTTCCAACGACGCCTTTTACTACGGCATCGTACCCATCCTTGCCGAAACGGGGACGCATTACGGCATCAGTCCTGTCGAGATGGGGCGCGCCTCGCTGGTCGGGCAGCAGGTGCATCTGTTGAGCCCGCTCGTCGCCTCGACCTTCCTCCTCGTGAGCTTCGTCGGAATCGAGCTTGGCGAGCATCAGCGCTTCACTCTCAAATGGGCGCTTGGCTCATGCGTCGTCTTTTTCTTCGCCGCGATCCTGACCGGCGCGTTCCCGTTCGTCGCTGCAGGTGGATGACGGCACGGACGAGGCGGCCGGGAAGCAATATCCGCGGCCTCCGCTGACCCGCTGGGCCGCGCTGCTCGCACTCTCGATCGCGCTGACCGGATTGCTGGAACTGCTTGCCGTTCCGGCGGCCATGCTGCTCGGCCCGATGCTTGCCGGCATCGTCCTTGCGATGCGAGGCAAGACGGTAACCGTGCCGCGCCCCTGCTTCCTCGCGTCGCAGGCGGTCATCGGCTGTCTGATCGCGCGCTATTTCGAGCCGGGGTTGCTGGCGACGCTGGCGAACGACTGGCCCGTCTTCGTCGGCGTGACCTTCGCTGTCTTTGCCGCGAGTTTTGTACTCGGCTATCTCCTGATGCGGTCGGGCGCGGTGCCGGGCACTGCCGCGATCTGGGGATCGGCCCCCGGCGGGGCGGCGCCGATGGTGATTCTAGCCGACGCCTATGGCGCCGACGCGCGTCTGGTTGCGGTTATTACCTATATGCGCGTCCTGACCGTCGTCGTTGTGGCGTCCGTTCTGCTGGTGTTTGTAGGCGACGGCCATACCGCTCCGGACAGGTCGGTGGCGCTGTGGCAAGGATTCGATCTCGCGGCGCTGGGTGTCACCCTACTGGTCGTGCTGGCGAGCGTTGTCGCCGGCCTGGTACTGCGTATCCCGGCGGGGCCGATGATCAGCGCGATTGTCATCGGCACGGCGTGGAACTGGTGGTCGGGCGCGGCGTTGGCAACCCCGGCTCCGCTCCTCGCCGCCGCCTACGCCTTCATCGGCTGGCGCATCGGCCTGACGTTCAGCCGCGACGTGGTAGCCAGCGCGGCGCGCAGCCTGCCATGGATCATTCTTTCCTCGCTGGTGCTGGTCGCCATGTGCGCCGGGCTGGGCGGCCTTCTGGTCTGGCAACTCGGCATCGATCCGGTCACGGCCTATCTCGCTACCAGTCCCGGCGGGCTCGATTCGATCGCGATCATCGCGGTGTCGACGCACAGCGACACGCCGCTCGTGATGTCGTTGCAGGCGATGCGATTTCTGGTCGCCTTGTCGCTTGGACCGCGTGTGGCCATGTTCGTTTCAAATAAATTTAGTAAAATCAATGCTATGACATGATTCCCTGCATGTCGGGCGGCGACAGCTTGGTGACAGCTTGCGTGCCTAATGTGGGAAAAGAGGCTCGAAGAATCGGGTCCGCAACAAGTGATCGGCAAGACCGGTCAGGGGAGGATTTATGGCAGGCAAGGTGCGCGCCCGGAAGCTATGGGCCTATTCGCAAAGCAGTAGCGGATCGATTGCGATCGCGATGATGGCGAAGGTCGCGGTGTCGCGCGTTCCCGCCGTCCGCCTTTCGAGCGTGACGCTCGCGGGATGCGTCGCCGGCCTGATCGGTGTCCCGGCCGGTACCGCTCGCGCTCAGGAGGTCGACGCGACCGCCGTCGAAGGTGCGGAAACATCCGATGCGGCAGGCAATGCGGAAATTATCGTAACGGGCTCGCTGATCGCGCGCCGCGATGCGCGGTCTTCTAGCCCGATTTCCACCGTCGGCGAAAGCGAACTTTCCGCGACGGGGCAGCCTTCGCTCGACAAGGTGATCGGACAGTTGCCGCAATTTGCGGGTGGGCAAGGCGCCGCCGAGGTCGGCGACACGCAGGGCACCATCGGCTTTGGCGGCGGCCAGTCCTACAGCGACCTGCGCGGGCTCGGCCCGAACCGCTCGCTCGTTTTGCTCGATGGTCGCCGGCTCATGCCGTCGAGCCCCGATGGCGCCATCGATCTCAACACCATTCCATCGTCGCTGATCGGGTCGGTCGAGGTGATCACCGGCGGCGCGTCGGCGACCTATGGATCGGATGCGGTCGCCGGGGTTACCAATTTCAAGCTGCGCACAAATCTGGACGGCCTCGAACTGTCCGCGAAAAAGGGGATTACCGACCAAGGCGACGGCGATACCACCAGCGTGAGCGCTGCCTTCGGTGCGGATTTCGCCGAGGACCGCGGCAATTTCCTCTTTGCCGTGGAATATGCAGAACGCGGGGCGGTGATCGGCAGCGCCCGGCCCTTTTTCGCCAATATCCGGCAGCTTGCCCGCCCTCCGGAAGGCATTATCGCGGCCGGAAACTATGGCGGCGGCGCGCCGACGATCGCTGCCGTCAACGCCGTTCTGGCGCGATATGCCGGAACTACGCCGATTTCCGGCAGCGGCCTCTATAACGGGGCGATCGGGGTCAATGGCGACGGCACGATATTCACCGACCTTGCCGGAACCAATTGCGTCCAGAACTATCGCGGCCTCAACCAGGGCGTCGTGGGCCTCAACATCAGCAGCAACTGCCGCCAGGTCCAGATCGCACTCGGCCAATATTTCGCCGTCCAGGTCCCGCTGAAACGCTACAATGCCTTTGCGCGGCTGACCTATGAATTCAGCCCCGAAATTACCGGCTATGCCCAATTCGGCTATCTGCGTTCGGAAGCCTTCAGCCGGACCGGGCCCGGCTCGTCGAAACCGTCGGCACCCTTGCTGGTGCCCCAGAACAATCCCTTCCTGACGGGCAACGCCGATCTGCGCGCCATTCTGAATTCGATCACGCCAACCCCGACCGGAAATATCATCGTCACCAAGGCGCTGACCACGCTCGGCAACCGCCTGTCGTCCTTCGACAATGACGTCTGGCAAGCCGTATTGGGCCTGAAAGGCGAAATTCCGGGCACCTCGTTGCAATGGAATGTCTACGGATCCTACGGAAAGTCGAAATTCGTCAACGTGATGGCGGGTGATATCAGCCTCGCGGCCGTCACGAGCGTACTCAACGGGACCGCCAACTACAGCGGCCCCGCTGGCACCTGCCGCGGCTATGCTTGGAATCCGCTCGGTCTCGATCCGCTCAGCCCGGGCTGCCTCGAATATGTTGGTCGCACGAACATCAACGTGAACGACCAGTCGCAAAGGATCGTCGAGGCGACGATCCAGGGCCCTCTTTTCACTCTTCCGGCGGGTGATCTGAGCTTCGCGCTCGGTGCCGGGAACCGCCAGACTTCGTTCGATTATCTTCCCGATTCGACACTCTCGACCAACGATTCGATCGGCTACGGATTTGTGAGCGCGGCGTCGGGGAAGCAGAAGGTCAGCGAGGTTTTCGCCGAATTGCTCGTGCCGATCCTCAGGGATACGCCCTTCTTCCAGGAACTCACAGCAAACCTCGGCTATCGCTATTCGGATTATAGCCTGTTCGGGGGGCAGCACACCTACAAGGCCGATCTGAGCTGGCGTCCCGTCGAGCCGGTGTTCGTGCGCGGCAGCTATTCTGTCGCGATCCGCGCGCCCAGCCTCGGCAATCTGTTCGGGCCGACGTCGGTCGCGCAGCTGCCGATCGGGACGGGCCCGAATGCGGGCGATCCCTGCGCGGTCGGCAGCATCTATCGCACCGGGGGGAGCGCGAGCCAGGTGCAGGCGCTGTGCCAGGCACAGGGCGTTCCCGCGGCGATCTATCCGACCTATACCTATGGCATTTCAACCGTCGCCGGGCAGGATGGCAGTAACGTCAATCTGACGCCGGAGCGGGCCAAGACCTATTCGTTCGGGGTGGTGTTGACACCGCGTTTCGACAGCAAGCTGTTCGACAAGGTCAGCCTGTCGGTGGATTATTACAATATCCGGATCAAGGACGCGATCGGATCGCTGCTGCTTTCGGATATCCTGCCGCGCTGTTTCAATTCGGATGGCGCGAGCAATCCATCCTATTCGGTGAACAACGCCTATTGTCAGCGCATTTCGCGCGATCCTCTGACCGGGCAGATTGCGTTGGGCCAGCAGGGGCTCTTCAACTTCGCCACCTACACGGTCGCAGGCATCGATACCCAGTTCACTTGGGGTTTCGGGCTCGAAGCGCTCGGGATGTCGCCGTCGGCGGGCGCGCTCGAATTCAGCACGACCGCATCCTACCTGCGCCAGTACAAGGTGGCGGGCCTTCTGGGATCACCCACGCTCAACTATGCCGGAAGCGCCGGGTTCGGCGGTGTCGGCGGCGGGATTTCGCATCCCGAGTGGAAGATCAACACCCGCATCACCTATTCAAACGATGATTTCAGCCTGTCACTTCTGTGGCGGCATATCTCGGCGATGGTCCATTCGGACGTAGTTGCCAATCCGGCCTCGGCGACCCCCGGGGTTCCGGCTTACAATTATCTCGATCTCAACGCGGACTTCGATATCGACAAGCGCTTCTCCTTCGGATTGGGTGTGACGAATCTGACCG
Source organism: uncultured Sphingopyxis sp. (assembly GCA_963545025.1). Classification (GTDB taxonomy): domain Bacteria; phylum Pseudomonadota; class Alphaproteobacteria; order Sphingomonadales; family Sphingomonadaceae; genus Sphingopyxis. Next base: position 6,928 of record CAUUIU010000166.1, read on the forward strand.
ACAAGGCGCCGCCGTTCATCAGCGCTTCGCCGCTGACGACCGATGCTGCGACTTACGACGTGATCGGGCGCTCCTTCTACTGTCTCTTATACACATCTCCGAGCCCACGAGACACTGAGCGATCT
>CAUUIU010000167.1:0-7020 GCA_963545025.1 uncultured Sphingopyxis sp.
TGGGCTCGGAGATGTGTATAAGAGACAGGGCTGGGCGCGAGCGAAATCACGCGCCATCTTGCCGCTGCCGGATGCCGCGATTTCTTCGTCGCCACCTGGATCGAAGCGGCGGCGCTGATGCCGCTGCCCGAGGGTGTCTCGCTATCGGTCCTGCACGGCGTTGGGGAAGCCGACATGGTCGCCGCCCGCACGCTGCCGGCGCGGCCCGTGCTGAACAGCGTCGAGCAGGTCCAGCGCTGGCGCACGGCGGGCGAAGGGCGCCCGTGCGACGTGATGGTCGACACCGGCATGAACCGCCTCGGCCTGCGTGTCGAAGAAGCGACCGGCGGTGCGCTTGATGGTCTGAACATCGAAACCCTACTCAGCCACCTGACCTCCGCCGACGAGGACAGCGAGCAGAATGCGCGCCAGCTCGCCGCTTTCCAAGGGATCCGACAGGCGATTCCGGCGCGGCGTTACAGCCTCGCGAACAGCGCGGGCGTCTGTCTCGGCGCCGACTATGGCTTTGATCTGACACGCCCCGGCCTCGCGCTCTACGGTGGCACACCGCGCCCCGAAGCCGCAGGGCATATTCGGCAGGTCGTCTTTCCCGAAGCGCGGGTGCTTCAGCTGCGTACGGTCCGCGAGGGAGAAACGGTGGGTTACGGCGCCACCTGGACCGCGCCGCGCGACAGCCGGATCGCGGTCGCCAACCTTGGGTATGCCGACGGTTATCTGCGCTGCCATGCCGGTACCGGCGCATCCGTCTGGCAGACGCAGTCGCTCCCGCTGGTCGGGCGCGTATCGATGGATATCACGGCGTTCGACGCGAGCGATGCGGGTGCGATCGCGGAAGGCGATTGGCTCGGTCTCGCCTATGACCTGCCCACAACGGCCGCCGCGAGCGGACTGTCGCAATATGAACTGCTGACCGGGTTGGGGAAGCGGTTCGAGCGGGTCTGGTTCTGACCCGCCCCCCGAAAGGGCGGTGGGTTAGCGGCGGCTAGCCACCGCCCGGTCCCATAAATACAGCCGCGACTTCGTCGCGTTCCTGCGCGCTGAGTTCCGGGCGCCAGATGTCGAAGATCATCACGAACCGGTCTTCACCGCTGTGGTTCCACGCCTCGTGCTCGATGCTGTCGTCGAAAATCATCATCTTGCCCTCTTCCCATTCGCGCACGTCGTTTCCGACCCGGAATCGGCAATCGGGTGGAACGATCAGCGGCAAGTGGCAGGTCAGCCGCGCGTTGTGCGTGCCCGTATGTGCGGCAATTCGCGCTCCGGCTTTCAGCAGTGAGAACATCACTGTGGGCGAGTTGACGATATAGGGAAGGGGGGCCGTCTGTACGGCTTCCCATGTGGCTGGGCAGCGCGCGATGACGGCATCGGATAATTGGCCATTCTCGCAGAGAAAGAGCGCGCTCCAGTCCTTGTTGTCGACAAGATGGCTGTCGCCGGCGCGGGGCTGATTCACTTCGGACTGGATATAGGGACGAAAACCCGGCAGTCCGTCGGCCAGCAAGGCGATCAGTTCCTCCCTGATGCGCGCCGCCGCCGCCTCTATCGCAGGCACCCAGTCGAATTGGGCGGTATCGTAGAACTGGATTTGCGGCAGTTCGGGGAAGTAATAACCGGTAGGCTCCTGAACGAAGATGCGCTTGCGGCCAGCCAATATGTCGACCGATTGCTGGAACCTGGCGCTTCGGCGATCGGCTGGCCATCCACGCTCGGTCAGCGCCGTTTCCCGCCGTTCGACGATACGCTCCTTCAGAGCCGCGACCCATGCTTCCGCGCGCCGAATCTCGGCACGTAGATCTTCGGGCAAATCCTGGTCGGCACCGATACGCAGCGCAATCTCGTAGTGGAGCAAGGCGCTGCGATCGTCATCGGCCCTGGCGCGGCAGTCGCCCTTCATGATGAGCCCGCGTACGGCGCGCGGCTCGAGCGCGATCAAGCGATCAAGTGCGGCTTCCTCCGCCAGGGGGTCGGCGTCGCCGTGGCACGCAACCGCTAGCAATAGCCATATCTGCGCATTGGCGCGGCCGCTCTGCGTGATTGCCTCGAAACTTTGCCGCGCTTCGTCGGGCCGACCGGCCTGCAGCGCCACGACTCCCGTTCGGGCAATTCGTTCGGCGTCCTGATTGGTCAAATCCACACGCAGTCCCCACGGTTCAATGCGCCCGCGCCATGCCAAAAGAAAAGGGGGCCGGAGCACATGGCTCCGACCCCCCAATCCATTCTCGATGCTGCTCGATCAGAAACGAGCGCGGGCACCTGCATAGACGCTGCGACCACGGAAGGAGTAGATCGCGCTGCCTGCGCCGGTTGCGGTCGTTGCGCCGCGCGGCACGCCCTTATCAAGAACGTTGTCGACACCGACGTAGAACTTGATGCCGCCACCGCTGTTGTCGACGTCGAAGTCCAGACGAAGGTCATGATACATGACCGAGTTGAACTTCAGCGACGGGAAGGCGTCGATGTCGGTCGGAACCTGACCGTTCAGCGGCGCCAGCGTGGCATAGAGGTTGTAGTACATCGGGCCGATGTAGCGCATGCGGTAACCGAAGGTCACCGGACCCAGGCCCAGGTCGAAGTCCCAGCGGAACTCGTCCTTCGGATCGCCCAACTGACCCAGAACGCGGGTTTCGAAGGTCGGGTTGGTCGGATCCTGGAAGTTGCTGATCTCCAGATTGTGGGTGTAGATGAGGTTCGTGTTGAACGCGACTTCACCGATATTGCGACGGTAGGAGAAGTTGACGTCGATACCGCGACGGGTACGAGCGGCAAAGTTCAGCGGCGCGTTGATCAGCGAGTTGCCAAGGATACGACCCGGAACTTCACCGAGCGGCCCCGGGCCCGTGCCACGATAACGTTCGAACTGAGCACAGAAGATGTTGTTCAGCGTCGGCGAGTCGTAGCACTGGTTCACGATCGTCTGCGGCGAGACGGTCGCGATGATGCCCTTCACCTTGATGTCGTAATAGTCGACCGTCAGGTTCAGACCCGGAATGAAGCGGGGCTGCAGAACGACGCCATAGGTGTAGCTGTCCGAGGTTTCCGCATCGAGGTTCGGGTTCGAACCGCTGACGATCGGCAGCGACTGGACGATGTTCGTCAGGTTGGCGAGCAGCGGCCCCAGATCGGCGGCGCAGTTCGTGGCACGGACGCCCGAGCCGATGACGGCCGGGTTACACGGGTCGGTGAAGTTGTTGAAGAAGTTCGGGACCAGCGGGAAGCCGGTTTCCGAGACGTTCGGTGCACGCACCGCGCGGCTGTAGTTTGCGCGGAAACGAATGTCCTCGATCGGCGCATAGTCCAGGCCGGCGTTGTACGAATACACCGTGCCGACGCTGCCCTGATATTTGGCAACACGGCCCGCACCGCTGAGCGTCAGTTCATGCGCGAACGGCATTTCCTTGAGCAGCGGAACCTGGATTTCGCCGTAAGCTTCCTTCACCTCGAACGGGTCGGGGCGGAATGCCGGGATCGACACGCCGTTGGTGAAGTTGTTGGTGACGAACGGATCCTGCTCGTAGAACGCCTTTTCCTCACGGTATTCCGCACCGATCGCGAAACGGACAGGGCCGCCCGGCAGTTCGAACAGCTGGCTCGAGTCGCCCGACACGAAGCCCGACACGATCAGCTGCGAGAGACCCGAGCTGGCGGTGAAGGTGCGTGCGAAATAGTCGACCGACGCGCTGTTGTCCGGCGAACCGAACGGATTGTAGGGAACGCAGGCCGCGATGTCGGCGGCCAGACGTGCGGTCTGTGCGGCGTTATACGCTGCCGCGGCTGCGGCGTTCGAGGGCGCGAAGCCGACCAGCTTGACGGCCGAGGCCGGATCGAACTGCGAACGGCACTGAATCTGGCCCGTCACCGGGTTGCGGCCCGCGTCCATCGCCAGCGCGAAACGCTGGCGATCGATGAAGCCGTCGGTCGTGACGTCTTCACGGAACTTGCCGTAGTTGACCGAGAGTTCATAACCCCAGTCGTCGTTGAACGTGCCGCGCAGGCCGCCGACGACGCGCCACGTGTCGCGCTGGAAGCGTTCATCACGCAGGCCAACGTCGAGCAGGTTGCGCGCGTTCACGAAACGGAAGCTGCCGTCGTTGATCGCGGCGATGTCCGCTGCGGTCAGGTTGCCTGCCGCCGGGCAGATGGTCTGAAGGTCCGAACGACAGCCCGAAGCCAGAATCAGGTTCGTCAGCGTCGCACGGTCGGCTGGATTGAGGAACGGGTTGTCGAGACGCGGCCGTTCGCGGAAGTCGGTCGTGCCGCCGGTGCCCTGGTTGAACGACGGGCCGGCGTTGTTGCCGAGCGCGTTCACGCGGTTCCACTTGGCTTCGACGAAGACTTCGGCTGCCGGCGAGAATTCAAAGCGCGACAGCAGGTTGAAGTTGTAGCGCTCGGTGAACGGCAGGACCGAAACCGTCTTGCCTTCACGGCCGGTCTGGCCGTTGCCGCCGATGACGGAGCTGTTGATGCCCGTGCCGAAGCGCGAACCGGTCTGCTGAACGAGGCGACCGTCGTTGGTGAAGATATAGGTACAGCTGAAGGCTGCACCGGCCGAGTTCGGCCCGCCGTTGTTCGCAGTCGTGGCATTGCCGCAAAGGCCCGCGTTGGGGACGTTGCGCTGGTTAATCGGCACGAGGCCGTTGAAGTGGATCGTCGAGCTGCTGATGCCGGTGAAAAAATTGCGATCGGGGATGCCGTCGCCACCGTTGACGATGCCAGCGCCGCCATCGGCGTCGACGACAAGGAAGTTGTCGTTGCGGCGGAATGCCGGGACGTCGGATGCGAACACGCGATCGGTGCGGGCATATTCGCCGTGCACCGTAAGGTTACCGCGGCCTTCGGCGAAGTTCTTGCCGTACATGGCCGACGCATACTGGTTGCCGCCAAAGCCTTCCTCGGCGACGCCAGCCTGGAGGCGCAGCTGCAGGCCGTCATAGTCGCGGCGCAGGACGAAGTTGACGACGCCCGCGATGGCGTCCGAGCCGTAAATGGCCGAGTTGCCGCCGGTGACGATGTCGACGCGCTCGATCAGATCGTTCGGGATCGTGTTGACGTCGGGCGAAACGGCGTTGTTCAGAATGTCCGCGGGCACATGGCGGCGGCCGTTGACGAGAACGAGCGTGCGCTGCGTGCCGAGGCCGCGAAGGTCGAGCAGGTTGAGGCCCGCGATACCGATGCCGAGGCCGGGGTTCTGCTGAGCGAAGGTGCTGCGAAGCTGGGGCAGGTCATTCAGCGTGTCGCCGATGTTCGTCTGACCCTGCTGGAAAAAGGTTTCGCCGGCGATCGACGTGATCGGAACCGTCGATTCGAGGTTCGGACGACGGATGCGCGATCCGGTAACGACGATCGACCCTTCCGAAGCTTCCTCGGCGGTATCGTCGGTGGCAACAGTTTCGGTTTGCGCCAGCGCCGGGAAGGCGCTGAACAGCGCAAGCGTCAGGGCAGAGCCCCGAACGAGCAGGCTGGACTTTCTCATGATGTATTTCCCCGTTGACCGCCCCTCAGAAATGAAAGGACGGGTTGATGCTTAAAAAGACGGAAAATTCCGGCGGCACAAGCCCGCATGACGAATTTTTTTCAGTTTGGGGACCAACCCGATTGCGCTGTGTCTTTTTCGCAACAGATGCGGGAGAAAATGAGAAAAGCCTCTCCGCAACCTCATTGCTGCATTGCGACATGATTGGACGTCAAGTCCCTTAACAGGCACAAAATGATGCGAATTACTGGTTTCGCTTGTAACGAAATTGCTTTGAGGCGCCGCGGCGGGGTAGAGGGGGCGGATCACTGGATCTGCGACAAGCGACCCAAAAGCGGCGGCGAGCCGAGGCGATGGCTGGCCCGGCGGGCGAATCGCTATCGCCGTTTCGGCGGTACACTGGCGCATGTTGCGATGCATCATAATTTGATGCTAATGCGGCGTCTCGCGGATAATCGGGGACGTCGTGGCAGGACCGCCTGTGCCATGAGTAAAGAGGAGCTCGGGTCGGTATGGCCAAGTCGAAGACGGCAACGGACGATGATGTCGTCACCATCAAGAAATACGCCAATCGGCGCCTCTACGACACCGAGCGCAGCTGTTACATCACGCTCGACGATCTGGGCATGATGGTGCGCGATGGGCGCGATTTTCGCGTCGTGGACGCCAAGAGCGGCGAGGACATCACGCACAATGTCCTGACCCAGATCATCATGGACACTGAAACCAAGGGCGAGACGCTGTTGCCGGTCAACTTCCTGCGCCAGCTGATCGGCATGTACGGCGACAAGATGCAGTCGATGGTGCCGCAATATCTGGAAGCCTCGATGTCCGCTTTTCGCAAAAATCAGCAGGACGTGCGTTCGGCGCTCGAAGGCGCGCTGGGTGCGAACCCGCTGGCCGAACTCACGCGGCGCAATCTGGAGATGTTCCAGCAGGCCGCTGGCGCGTTCATCCCAGGCGCGGCGGGCGGCAAGTCGAGAGACGCCGAAATCGCCGCGCTCAAGGCCGAGATCGCGGACCTCAAGGCGGAACTCGCCAAGAAATAATCCGGGCGTTCACCCGCCCTCAGATGACGAAAAACGGACTATCATGATCAAGCATGCGCTCAGCGTAACCCGCCAGGCCAATTTCGCGGCCTGGTATCAGGATGTCATTGCCGAGGCTGACCTCGCCGAGGAATCGGGCGTGCGCGGCTGTATGGTCATCAAACCGTGGGGTTATGGCATCTGGGAACGCATCCAGACGGTGATGGACGCGGCGATCAAGGACGCCGGGGTTCAGAACTGCTATTTCCCGCTCTTCATTCCCTTGAGCTTCTTTGAAAAGGAAGCCGACCATGTCGATGGTTTTGCAAAGGAAATGGCGGTCGTCACACACCACCGCCTGATTCAGGACGGCAAGGGCAAACTGATCCCCGATCCCGAAGCCGAGCTCGAGGAGCCGCTGATCGTCCGCCCGACGTCGGAAACCGTTATCGGCGCCGCGATGAGCCGCTGGGTGCAGAGCTGGCGCGACCTGCCGCTGAAGGTCAATCAGTGGGCCAACGT
>CAUUIU010000168.1:0-6999 GCA_963545025.1 uncultured Sphingopyxis sp.
TAGCTTCGTCGGCAGCGTCAGATGTGTATAAGAGACAGAGGATGCGCAGCGGATTCTTGTCGAGCCGCGCGAGGCTGTCCTCGGACAGATCGCCGCGATGCGCTTCGAAATGCTCGACCAGCGCCGCGCGCCAAGCGTCGCGGCTCGCCGCGTCGCCGAGCGTGTTGAGCGTCAACGTCACGCCGTCGGCAATGCCAAGCTCTTTCAAAAGCTGGTCGGCGAACACCAGCAGCTCGGCGTCGGCGAGCGGACTGTCGCTGCCGAGCACTTCGGCATCGAGCTGGTGGAACTGGCGATAGCGCCCCTTCTGCGGCCGCTCGTAGCGGAACAGCGGCCCGTGCGTCGCGACCTTCAGCGGCGCGAACTGCTGCCAGCCGTTGGTGATGTATGCCCGGGCTATCCCCGCGGTGAATTCGGGGCGCAAAGTGATCGATTCGCCGCCGCGATCCTCGAACGAATACATTTCCTTCGATACGACGTCGGTCGTCTCGCCCAGCGAGCGCGCGAACACCGCGGTCGGCTCGATCACCGGCACCTCGACGCGCTTGTAGCCATAAAGGCGGCGCACCCGCTCGAACGTGTCGACCACATGCGCGAAACGGTCGGCAAAATCGCCGAGCATGTCCTGCGTGCCGCGCACGGCCTGCGGGGTCGGTATCTTCGCGGATTTGTCCTTGCTCATGGCCGCGGCGTCTAATGCTTTTTCGCCGAAAGGCAAAGCGGGCTTGCGCGCGTCCCGCCCACGGCTAGGCTCGCGTCATGGCCCGCACGATCGGCAACCGCATCGCACCCCCGCGCTTCATCGCCTATGCGGCGGCGCTGGTTGCCGTCGCGCTCGGCGCGCTGTGGCGCGGCGGCGAGGCGCTTCAGCATTTCCTGATCGGCTTCGACGTCGCGACTTTGCTTTTCCTGCTGTCGACGATCCCGCTGTTTCGCACCGGCGATCCGCATGTGATGGCGCGCCATGCGGCCCAGAACGACGCCAATCGCGCCGCGCTGCTCGTCCTGTCGCTCGCGGTCAGCGCGGTTGTGCTCGGCGCGCTCGCGCAGCTGGTGTCAGGCACGGGCAGCTATTCGAAGCCGCTCGTCATCGTGACGCTCGCGTTGGCATGGCTCTTTGCCAATATCGTCTACGCCATCCATTATGCGCATCTCTATTACACCCCCGACAGGGCGCATGGCGGTCACAGCGGCGGCCTGTCGATCCCGAGCGCGGCGACGCCCGACTATTTCGACTTCCTTCATTTCGCGCTGATCCTCGGCATGACCTTTCAGACCGCCGACATCGATATCACCAGCCGCGCTATCCGCCGGGTATCGACCGGGCATTGCGTTGCGGCCTTCATCTTCAACATCGGCATTCTCGCTTTTTCCATCAACATGATCGCGGGTGGCTGACCGGCGCTTCGTCGAAGGACGGCGCGCGCCCGCAGACCCTGTGCTGGACCTCGCGCGCTTTTAGCGGCAGAGAATCCCCCATGAAAAAAGCACTGTTCGTCGCGCCCGCCCTGATCGCCTTCCTGCCCGCCGCTCATGCCGAGGAGGGCAACAGCCGGCCGCAGCCGGTCGTCCAGCCGCTGACCATCCCGCTGCCGGCCGACAAGCCCTATCCCGGCACGATGCAGCTCAAGGTCGATGCGACCGACGTCGCGCGCGGCGTGTTCCGGGTGCGCCAGACGATCCCCGTCGCCAAGCCCGGCAAGCTGACCCTGCTCTATCCCGAATGGCTGCCCGGCAAGCATGCGCCGCGCGGCGCGATCGCCGAGGTTGCGGGGTTCAAGGCGAGCGCCGGCGGCAAGCCGCTGACCTGGGCCCGCCAGCCGACCGACGTCTATGCTTTCGACATCGACGTGCCGGCCGGGGTCAAAAGCATCGATATCGCGTTCGACTTCCTGTCACCCACGCGCACCAGCGAAGGCCGCGTCGTCGTCACCCCGTCGATGATGAACTTGCAATGGGAACAAGTCAGCCTCTACCCCGCGGGCTATTTCACGCGCCAGATCCCGGTCCAGCTCGACGTGCTGCTTCCCCCCGGCTGGACCGGCGCCTCGGCGCTGGGCGGATTGAAGGTGACGAGCAATCGCTACAGCTATGCGCCGACCAATTACGAGGTGCTGGTCGACAGCCCGATGTTCGCCGGCCAGTATTTCCGCAAGTGGGAGCTCGGCCAGAATGTCACGCTGAACGTCGTCGCCGACGAAGCCAAATATCTTGACGCCAAACCCGACCATATCGCGCGCCACGCCGCGCTGGTCGCCGAGACCGTGGCGTTGTTCGGCATGCGCCATTTCGACCGTTATGACTTCCTGCTCGCACTGACCGACGATCTCGGCGGCATCGGGCTCGAACATCATCGGTCGAGCGAGAACAGCCGCAACCCCGACTATTTCACCAAATGGGACGACAACGACAGCGAGCGCGGGCTGCTCCCGCATGAGCTGGTGCACAGCTGGAACGGTAAATATCGCCGCCCCGACAAAATGTGGACCCCCGATTACCGCACGCCGATGCAGGACAATCTGCTGTGGGTCTATGAAGGCCAGACCAGCTATTGGGACCTCATCCTCGCGGGCCGTTCGGGGATGCAGTCAAAGGAAATGGTCCTTGGCGAATGGGCGACCAACGCCGGTTTCTACAGCGTCCAAGCGGGGCGCGACTGGCGATCGGTCGAGGATACGACGCACGATCCCATCATAGCCGCGCGCAAGGCGCGATCCTTCCCCAGCGCGACGCGGACCGAAGATTATTACAATGAAGGCGCGCTGATGTGGCTGGAGGCGGACATGCTGATCCGCCAGGCGACCGGCAATACCAAAAGCCTCGACGATTTCGCCAAGACCTTCTTCGGCGGGCGTGAGGGCGACTGGGGCCAGTCGACCTATGATTTCGACGATGTCGTCGCGGCGCTGAACGCTGTCCATCCGCACGACTGGGCAAAGTTCCTGCGCGACCGGATGCAGGCGCCGGGTCGCCCGGCGCCGGTCGGTGGAATCGAGGCGGCGGGCTATCGGCTCGTCTGGCGCGCGACACCGAACGTCTATGACCGCGACCGCATGGCGCAAGCCAAGAATGCCGACCTCACCCATTCGCTGGGCCTGACCGTCGACAAGGACGGGATTGCGGGCGGCATCTTGTGGGATGGCCCCGCCTTTCGCGCCGACATCGTCAACGGCACCAAGATCGTCGCGGTCGAGGGGATCGCTTACAGCCGCGAGGCGCTTGAGGCGGCGGTACGTACCGCGGCCGACGGCAAGACCCCGGTGCGCCTGATCGTCGAGCGCGGCGGGCGCTATCGCACTATCGAGATCGACTATCACGGCGGACTGCGCTGGCCGCACCTCGAAAAGGCAGGGACGGGACCAGACTGGTTCGACCAGCTGTTCGCGGCGAAGCGCGCGCTTTAATCATACGCCATAATGGCTCGACTTTCGGCGCCTTCGGGCGCTAAAGGCGCGCGCGAATCCAAAAACCAAAAGGACTGCATTCTCCCATGCGCATCGACCTGATTCCCGCCGGCGACAGCCCGCCCGACAGCCTCAACGTTCTGATCGAAGTTCCGATCGGCGGCGAGCCGGTGAAATATGAATTCGACAAGGCGAGCGGCGCGCTGTTCGTCGACCGCTTTCTGCACACGCCGATGCGCTATCCCGCCAATTACGGCTTTGTCCCGCACACGCTGGGCGAGGACGGCGATCCGCTCGACGCCCTCGTCGTCGCGCGTTCGCCGATCGTCGCGGGCGCGGTGGTCAAGTGCCGCCCGATTGGCGTGCTGCTGATGGAAGACGATGCCGGCGGCGACGAGAAACTGCTCTGCGTTCCGGTCAACAAGACCTTTCCCTATTATGCCGATGTCGCAAGCTACACCGACATGCCGCCGATCGTGCTGCAGCAGATTGAGCATTTCTTCACCCACTATAAGGATCTCGAACCCGGCAAATGGGCAAAGCTCAACGGTTGGGGCGATGTCGACGAAGCCAAGCGCATCATCGTCGAATGCGTTGAGCGCGCGAAGAAAATCGGCTTCTAAACCTTGGCGGCGGGCGCCGGGCCTTCGTCCGGCGTCCCCAATATCCGCACATCCTGCCGCGGATAGGGAATCGAAATCCCTGCCTCCTTGAAGCGGTCCCAGATTCCCAGAAACACCTCGCCCTGGATATTGCCGAGCCCCGATTCGGGGTCCGAAATCCAGAAGCGCAGCTCATGCTCGACCGCGCGTTCGCCAAAGGCGGTGATCCAGACCGCGGGCTCGGGCTCGTTGAGGATGCGCGGATTGGCCTCGGCAGTCTCGATGATCAGTCGCTGTGCAAGGCGCAGGTCGCAGTCGTAGCCGACCGGGACGCGCATCCGCACGCGCACCTCGGGGCTTGCATAGCTCCAGTTCTCGACCGGCTGGGTCATCAGCAGTTCGTTCGGGATGAGATGCTTTTTGCCGTCGCGCGTGATGACATTGACAGCGCGCACGCCGATCTTGGCGACGCGCCCGACGTTGGGCATACCGCCGGGCAGGGCCGAGCCGCCCATCGCACTGCCGTCGCCGACGACGACGATATCGCCCGGCTTGATCGAGCGGTCCATCAGCAGAATGATCCCCGCGATCAGATTGCCAACGGTTTTTTGCAGCCCGAAACCGATCGCGAGGCCCGCAGCGCCCGAGAACACCGCCAGCGCGGTGAGGTCAATGCCGAGCAGGTCGATGCCGAACAACAAAGCAAAGACGAACAGCGCAATCGCAATCAGCTTTTCGGTCAGCAGCCGCTGCGTCTGGTCGATATGGGTGTTGCGGCGGAGCAGCCATTTGATCGCGCGCAGCACGACCTTGACCGCCAGATAGAGCAGCACCGCGACGACGATCGTCGAGAACAGACCATAGAGCGACAGCCGGTACGATCCGACGTCGAGCCCGATCGCCTGCATAGTCTCGATCGTCCGGGCCAGCCCTCCGCGCAGGTCGGCCGAAAGGCTCATGCGGCCATCGCCGCGAAGCCGCGTTCGAGATCGGCGATCAGGTCCGCCGAATCCTCGAGCCCGATCGACAGGCGGACGAGCGGATCGGGATCGGTCCACTGCGTCGCGGTGCGAATGTCGGCCGGGTTGCTCGGCACCACCAGGCTTTCATAGCCGCCCCAGCTGAAGCCGATGCCGAAATGCGCCAGAGCGTCGATAAAGCGTGTGCGGGCCGCGTCGTCGACACCTTTCAGCGTGAAACCGAACAGTCCGCTCGTCCCCGAAAAATCGCGCGCCCAGATCGCATGGCCCGGATCGCCGGGCAGCGCAGGATGCAGCACGCGGGCCACCTCGGGCCGCCCCGCGAGCCAGTTCGCGACCGCCAACCCATTCTCGCCATGCCGCGCCATGCGCACGTCCAGCGTACGCAGCCCGCGCAGCATCAGCGCGCAATCGTCGGGCGAGACCGCGTGCCCCAGCTGGTACGCCGCGCTGCGCAGCTTCGGCCAGACGGCGCGCGTCGCGGTGAGCGAGCCCATCATCGCGTCGCTGTGCCCGCCGACATATTTGGTGAGGCTCATCATCGTCACATCGACGCCATGCGCGAGCGCGGGAAAGAGCAAGGGCGTCGCCCAGGTGTTGTCGAGCATCGTCAGCACGCCGCGGCTTCGCGCCGCCACGACGATCGCCGGAATATCCTGGACCTCGAAGGTCAGACTGCCCGGCGATTCGAGAAAGATCAGCTTGGTTTCGGGCCGGATGAGATCGGCTATGGCCGCACCAACCAGCGGATCATAATAGGTCGTCTCGACACCCAGCCGGGCAAGCATGCCGTTGCAGAAGGCCCGCGTCGGCTCGTACGCGCTATCGACCATCAGCAGATGATCGCCCGGCGACAGCAAGGCGAGCAGCCCCGCCGAATTGGCCGCGACGCCCGAGGGATAGAGCAAGGTGCCCTCGGCACCCGGCTCCAGATCGGTCAGCGCATCGGCGAGCGCCCACACCGTCGGCGTACCGCGCCGGCCGTAATAAAGCTTGTCATGCGTCGCATGCCCGCGCGCCTTCAGGTCGGCGATATTGTCATAGAGGATCGTCGAGGCACGCCATACCGGTGGATTGACGACCCCGCCACCAAGGCGCGGGTCACCGGTCCATTCGGGCCGCCGCCCGCCCTGCACCAGTTTCGTCGCAGGGCGGCGGTCGTCGCTATTCTTGTCCTTGGAGCCCGCCACCTCGTGCGTCAGGCCGCGCCGGTCGCCTTGGGCGTTGCCGGATCGGCGCCCCATTCGGTCCAGCTGCCGTCGTAAACCGCGACGTCTTCCTTGCCGAGCAGATGCGCGCCAAACGCGACGACGGTCGCGGTCATGCCGCTGCCGCAGGTAGTCACGAGCGGCTTGTCGAGGTCGACCCCGGCGGCGTCGAACGCGGCCTTCAGGTCATCGCCACGCTTCCAAGTGCCGTCGGCGTTGAACAGCTGGCTATGCGGCAGGCTGCGCGAGCCGGGAATATGGCCGGGGGCGACGCCGGGACGCGGGTCGCGCTCTTCGCCGGTGAAGCGCGCCGCGGGACGCGCGTCGACCAGCTGCTCGGCACCGCTGTCGAGATTCGCCTGTACCTGATCCTTGGTGCGCACCGCCTTGGCGTCGCGCCATACGGTGAAGTGGCGGTGGCGCAGCGTCTGCTTGCCCATTTCGAGCGCGCGGCCCTCGGCCTTCCACTTGGCAAGGCCGCCGTCGAGCAGCGCCACGTCGTGTGCGCCGAACAGCTTGAGCAGCCACCAAGCCCGCGCCGCGCTTTTCAGTGGACTGTCGTCGTAAATCACGATGCGGCTGCCGTCGCCAAGGCCCAGAGACTGCATGCGGCTGGCGAATTTTTCAGCCGGCGGCGCCATGTTTTCGAGGCTGCTCGCGGTGTCGGCGAGTTCGGTCAGGTCCATGAACACCGCGCTCGGGATGTGGCCCGCCTCATATTCGGCGCGTGCGTCGCGCCCTTCGTCGGCAAGGAATTTCGTCGCATCGACGACCCGCAGGTCCGATGCCCCCAGTTCGCGTTCCA
>CAUUIU010000169.1:0-6996 GCA_963545025.1 uncultured Sphingopyxis sp.
CGCCGGTGCCATCAGCGCCGGAACCAAGAGTCCGTACAGCCTGTATTGCATGATCCGCCTCCCCACCGAAGATGCGACGTGGCTATACGCGGCCTGCGCCTGGCGCAATGCCGCGCGACGAAACGAGCCCTGCCTGCGAGCAACCGTGAAACATCGCGGCAACAATGGCGTTAATGGCACGTTCTCCCAAAAAGGAGAATTTGATGGCCCTTCGCCAAACCCTGTCGGCTGCCCCGGCACTTGCTTCCCGTAGACGTGCCTTTCCCGGCGAAGACGAATCCTATACTAAGGCCCGTAAGTCACTGCTTTCCGAAGAAATCGACCTGCGCCGCAAGATGACGCGCATTGCCGAGCAGCGCCGCCAGCTGCCGCCGGGACCGGTGATGGCGGACTACCGGTTCAAGGACGCCGATGGCGCGGAATTGGGGCTGGCCGACCTGTTCGGCGATCATGATACGCTGGTCAGCTATTTCTGGATGTACGGTCCCGAACGCGAACGCCCCTGCCCCATGTGCACCAACTGGCTGGGCTCGGTCGACGGCAATGCGAATGACCTGAAACAGCGCGTCGCATTCAAGGTCTTCGGCCGCAGTCCGGTGGAGCGCCAAAAGGCGTTTGCAGCGGAGCGGGGCTGGCAGGGCCTCGATTTCGTACAGACGATAGGCGACGATTATGCCCGCGATTTCCGCCTTTTGAACGCGGACGGAACCGAAAACCCCGTACTTGCCGTATTCAGGAAGCGCGGCAACGAGGTGCGGCTGTTCTGGAAGAGCGAAATGACCGCCGAAATGGCCGATCCAGGCCAGGATCCGCGCGATGCGCCCGATATCGCGAGCCTGTGGAATATCCTCGACCTGACGCCGTCGGGGCGCGGGACGGATTGGTATCCTTCGTTGGAGTATTGAAGCTTGGCGTCAGCTTTGGGGTGGAAGCTGAGGAGGGGGACCGCCGCCGCAGGCGGTGGTGGAGGGGCGGCAACGTCGCACAAAACCCCCTCCGTCAGCGCTTCGCGCTGCCACCTCCCCATGGCTTCGCCACAGGGAGGATTTTAATGTCCGCAATCGGTCGATATAGTCGCCGCAGAGCGGCTGTCTTGGCCGCTAAACGTTCCGGTAGCCGATCTTTGATGTGAACCGGCTGGAGCGCCGCGCCTAACATGCTAAGGGCATCCTATGCTTCACATGCACGGCCGCGGCGGCACCGTCCAAATCGATGGTGTCAAATATGACTGGGAACTCCTGAGCGAGCCCCAAATGTCCTCTTCCGAAGGCTGGAGGGGCATGAGGGTCGCCTTGCGCCAGAGAGATATGCCACGCGAAGCCGTGCTGGAATTTCCGACGCCAAAGCGCCTGCTGAAAGGATTGCCGAAGGGGCGTTCGCACATCAACGACGCGATAGCCTCGCGAGGGGTACGAGCGGCATTGTCGGCAGGATGGGACCCGGCTTCTCGCGGCAAGCCGACGGTCTTCATGGTTGATGCCAACGGCGACTAAGCGAAGATGAGGGTTTATTTTTAATCGCCCAACCAATCGGTTGTGATCGCTCCCCTGTGCCCCTCCGGCGCCAGCGCGGCGCGCAGGGCTTCCAGCAGAGGCGGCAGCGCCTGCGTGAAGGCGTAGGGCGGGTTGACGATAAAAAGGCCCGCGCCGTTATAGATGTCGGGCTGATCGCGATCGTACAACCAATGCTCCACCACCAGAAACTTCGGGATGCCGAGCTTACGTAGCTGCGCCTTCCACCGCACATGCGTGGCGCGGTCCTTCAGCGGATACCAGATCACCGTCACGCCATGCGCCCATTTGCGGTGCGCCGCTGCGAGGGTGGCGGTTATACGTGCGCGTTCATCGGTCTGCTCGTACGGCGGGTCGACCACCACGACGCCGCGCGCGGTGCGAGGCGGCAGCATCGCCAGCCAAAGCTCGTAGGCGTCGCGCTGATGCACGGCGGCGGAGGTGTCGCGCATGGCGCCGCGCAGGGCATAGGCGTCTTCGGGATGTTTCTCGTTCAGGATCAGAAAATCCTGCGGACGCAGAAGCTGCGCCAGAAATCGCGGCGATCCGGGGTAGAAGCGAAGCTCGGCCCCGGCATTCACCGCCTGTACGGCGGCGCGGTAGTCGTCCAACAAGCGGTCCGTGTCGGCGAAGGCCCGCAGCACGCCCTGTGTGGCCTCACCGGTGCGCCTCGCCTCCTCGCCGCCAAGGTCGTACAGCCCGCAGCCGGCATGGGTGTCGATCAGGGTGAGCGCGCTCTCTTTGAGCTGCAACGCCCGCACGAGGGCGATCAGCAGGCTGTGCTTTACGACATCGGCGCTATTGCCAGCATGGAAGGAATGGCGATAATTCATTGTAATTCAAAATCCTGGCGATCTGCCTTTATACGAACGGCTGGACTCGGAAGCCGAGCGCGAGGCGATGGAAGCAACCAATCCGGTGCCCGTATAGAGTCGGACGGAAACCTTCAAAGCATTCTGCACAAGGCCTCAAGCCCGCGTTGGCGATCGTCACCAGCGGCCGGGACGCAGGCCTTCGGGCCGCATGGGAAGGTTCGATCAACGACAAGCCGGATGCGATTGGCATTGCCACGACCTCACGCAAAAGCCCCTCCTTCGGCGCCTCGCGCTGCCACCTCCCCATGGCTTCGCCACAGGGAGGATTTTAATGCCCGCAATCGGTCGTTGGCCGAGGGCATGCTCGCCAATCCCGTCAGGGAATGGCGTACGTCACATTCGCCTGTCCGACGGGCTTGTCGGGATCATCGGTCCAGATGCGAACATCCATCACCGCGAGCCTTTTGCCGAGGCGCAGCAGATGCGCGTCGGCCGTCAGCGCCCCCGGTCGGCACGGGCGGAGGAACTGATAGTTGAGCGCGCTCGTGACCGCCATCGCGACGGGGCCGATATGCGCGAGGACGAGCGCATAAGCCGCCATGTCGGCAAAGCCCATCTGCGTCGGGCCCGAGATCAGCCCGCCGGGGCGCAGCGCCTTGTCGTTCGGTTCCATCCGCGCCTGAATATGACCCGGCGCGGCGGAAACGACATAGCCGCGCGAACCGCGCTCGGAATGCGGAAAGGCCGCCTTCAGAAACTCGTTGAGCGCGTCCGCATCCAGGCGGATCGCGCCCGACGAGATCGGAGCCGCCTCCCCCAACATCAGATCAGCGCGTCAGCTTCTTGTACGACGTCGCGTGTGGGCGCGTCGCGTCGTCGCCGAGGCGGCGGATCTTGTCTTCTTCATAGGATTCGAAATTGCCTTCGAACCACTCGACATGGCTGTCGCCCTCGAACGCGAGGATGTGCGTGGCGAGGCGATCGAGGAAGAAGCGGTCGTGGCTGATGACCACGGCACAGCCGGCGAAATTTTCGAGCGCTTCTTCGAGCGCGGCGAGCGTTTCGGTGTCGAGATCGTTGGTCGGTTCGTCGAGCAGCAGCACATTGCCGCCCTGTTTCAGCATCTTGGCCATATGCACGCGGTTGCGTTCGCCGCCCGAGAGCTGGCCGACCTTTTTCTGCTGGTCGACGCCCTTGAAGTTGAAGGCACCCACATAGGCGCGCGTCTGCATCTCGTGCTTGCCGATGTTCATCAGCTCGTGCCCGCCCGAGATTTCCTGCCAGACATTGTTGTCGGGCTTCAGATCGTCGCGGCTCTGGTCGACGAATCCGAGGCGCACCGTGTCGCCGATCGTCACCGTGCCGCTGTCGGGGGTTTCCTGACCCGTGATCAGCTTGAACAGCGTCGATTTACCCGCGCCGTTGGGGCCGATCACGCCGACGATGCCGCCGGGCGGCAGCGAGAAGCTGAGGTCTTCGAAGAGCAGCTTGTCGCCCTAGGCCTTGGAGATACCCTCGACCTCGATAACCTTGCCGCCGAGGCGTTCGGGCACCTGGATGACGATCTGCGCCTTGCCGGGGATGCGCTTTTCCTGCGCCTCGACGAGCTGGTCGAAGCTCTTGATACGCGCCTTCGACTTGGCCTGGCGGGCTTTCGGCGACTGGCGGATCCACTCGAGCTCGTCCTTGATCGCCTTCTGGCGACCCGCGTCCTCGCGCGATTCCTGCTCGAGGCGCTTGCCCTTCTTTTCGAGGTAGGTGGAGTAGTTGCCCTCGTAGACAAAATAGCGGCCGCGATCGAGTTCGAGGATCCAGTTCACGACATTGTCGAGGAAATAGCGATCGTGGGTGACGAGGATGACGTTGCCCGGATAATCGACGAGATGCTTTTCGAGCCAGGCGACGCTTTCGGCGTCCAAATGGTTGGTCGGTTCGTCGAGCAGCAGGATCGAGGGCTTTTCGAGCAGCAGGCGGGTCAGCGCGATGCGGCGCTTTTCACCGCCCGACAGATTCTCGACGCCCCAGTCGCCCGGCGGGCAGCGGAGGGCTTCCATTGCGATTTCGAGCTGGTTGTCGAGCGTCCAGCCGTCGACCGCGTCGATCTTTTCCTGCAGCGAGCCCATTTCTTCCATCAGCGCGTCGAAATCGGCGTCGGCGGGCGGATCGGCCATCAGCGTGCTGATCTCGTTGAAGCGCTCCATCATGTCGGCGACGCCGCGGACGCCGTCCATGACATTCTCTTTGACCGTCTTGGTCGGGTCGAGCTCGGGCTCCTGCGCCAGATAGCCGACGGTGATCCCTTCGCCCGGCCAGGCTTCGCCCGAAAATTCGGTGTCGATGCCGGCCATGATCTTCATCAGGGTCGATTTACCCGTGCCGTTCGGGCCGACGATGCCGATCTTGGCATCGGGATAGAATTGCAGGCTCAGGTCCTTGAGCGTCGGCTTTTGCGCGCCGGGATAGGTCTTGTTCAGACCCTTCATCACGAAACTATATTGGGCGGCCATGGGATATGCTCCGAATGCTGGCTGGGCCGCGGGCGCGGCCGGGAGAGATGTTGGGCGCCGGTTAGCGAATGGGCGCCTTCTTGGCAATCGCCGGGGCAATCGACGCTTGCGCGGTCGGAGCGGACCGTTACGAAAGCGGCATGAAAATCAACGCCACCCATGCCCGGCTCGCGGGCATCGCCGCTCTTCTTTTCTCCACGACCGCCTCGGCCTCGATCCCGCCCCCGCCGAGTGCGGTCGAGATCGCACATCGCGGCGACGATATCGCCTGGTCGATCACCGAAGGCCTGACCACCGAAATCGGGCCGCGCATGGCAGGGACCGAGGCCGAAGCCGCGGCGCGCCGCTGGGCGCTGGCGAAGCTGACGGAGCTGGGTTTCCAGAATGTCCGCGAAGAACCATATAAGATGCCGACATGGGTGCGCGGCGAGGAAGCGGCGTCGCTGACCGGCCCGTTCCACCCGCAAAAACTGGCGATTGCGGCACTCGGCAACAGCGCCTCGACCGGCGCCAAAGGCATCGAGGGCGATATCGCCTATTTCGCGAGCTATGACGCACTGGTCGCCGCGCCCGACCACCGGGTGAAGGGCAAGATCGTCTTCATCGACCACCAGATGGCGCCGACGCAGGACGGCACCGGCTATGGCTATTACGGTCGCGGCCGGTTCAACGGGCCCAACATCGCGGCCAAGAAGGGCGCCGCAGCGATCGTCATCCGATCCATCGGCACCGACGATCACCGAAACCCGCATACGGGGGTGACCAATTTCGAGGATGGGGTGAAGCCGATCCCGGCGGGCGCAATTTCCAATCCCGATGCCGACCTGCTGGTCCGCCAGTGGCAGCGCGCGCAGAAGATCCACGCGAAGGAAGTGCCGCTCGGCTATGTCGCAGCCGCGCTGCGCATGAAGCTGCTCCTGACGCCGCGCGACCTTGGCCAGCAGGCGTCGGGCAATGTCATCGCCGAGATACCGGGCAGCGACCCGAACGCCAGCCCCGTCATCATCGCCTGCCACCTCGACAGCTGGGACCTTGGCACGGGCGCGATCGACGATGCGTCGGGATGCGGCATCATCACCGCCGCAGCGAAGCATGTCATGAGTGCCGGGCAGCCGCGCCGGACGATCCGCATCTTGTGGGCGGGCGCCGAAGAAGTCGGCGTGTTCGGCGGCAAGGCCTATTTCGACGCGCATGGGAAAGAGAAGCACGCCGTCGCGCTCGAATCCGATTTCGGGGCCGACCGGGTGTGGCGCGTCGACTTCAAGCTGCCCGACAGCGCCAAGGGTCTGAGCGACCGGATTGCGGCCGCGGTGATGCCTTTCGGCGTCGTGCGCGGCAGGCAGCCCGCGAACGGCGGCGCCGATGTCGGCGCGCTGGTTCAGGCGGGGGTTCCGGCGGTCGATCTGGCCCAGGATGGCACGCGTTATTTCGACCTGCACCACACGCCGGACGACACGCTGGACAAGATCGACCCCGTCCAATTGCGGCAGAATGTCGTGGTTTGGACGGCAGTTCTGGCGATTCTTGCCGACAGCAGTGACGCCGAGCTTCCGTGACTGTTACGGAGAAATGACAGAATTCCGCGCGCGTCGGGCATCTCAATTATTTTTGTTGACGATTCATGCGGAACGGCTAAATCCCGCGGCTCGCGGTACGGGAAAGTTTCCCCGACGCGTTAAGGCATTTTAGGGAGCCCACACATCATGAAGAAGTTTGCTGCTATCGCCGTTGCTGCCAGCATGTTCGCCCTCGCCGCTTGCGGTGAAAAGGCTGCTGAAGAGCCCGCCACCACCGAAGCCGCACCCGCGGAAGCCGCTGCTGAAGCCGGCGCCGACGCCGCTGCTGCCGGTGCCGACGCTGCTGCTGCCGGCGCCGAAGCCGCTGCTGCTGCTCCGGCCGCTGACGCCGCTGCTGCTCCGGCCGCTGACGCCGCTGCTGCTCCGGCCGCTCCGGCCGCTGCTCCGGCTGAAGAAAAGAAGTAAGTCCCTACCCTTCGGGGTAATGACTGAAACGAAAGAGGCGGTCTTCCCTTGGGAAGGCCGCCTTTTTTCGTTGGGGTTCGTCGATCAGTCGTGGACCCAGAAGCCGCTCGCGGCGAAATCGGGTCCGAGCCACCAGTTGGGCTTCGACGTCCCGTAGCGGAAGTTGACGCGGCCCGCCTGA
>CAUUIU010000170.1:0-6915 GCA_963545025.1 uncultured Sphingopyxis sp.
CGCGCTGCGCCGCCGTAATCCAGCCGTTGCTTTCCATCGAACCGAGCACGAAGTTGCGCCGTCCCAGCGCCTCGCGCTCGAAGCGCGACCGGCCATATTTTTCGGGCGCCTTCGGCAGGATGGCGAGAAAGGCCATTTCGTGGAGCTGGAGCTGGTCGACATCCTTGTCGAAATAGGCGCGGCTCGCGGCCTGCACGCCAAAGCTGCGGCGGCCGAGCGGAATTTCATTTAGGTAGAGCTCGAGGATCTGCTCCTTGGTCAGCGCATCCTCGATGCGCATCGCGAGGATCGCCTCGCGCACCTTGCGGCGATAGCTGAGCTCGTTGGTAAGCAGCAGGTTTTTCGCCACCTGCTGGGTGATCGTCGAGGCGCCGATCGGGCGACCGCTGCTCGACAGGTTCGTGATGATAGCCGAGGCGATACCCGGATAGTCGATGCCGCCATGTTCGAAAAAGGTCTTGTCCTCCGCCGCAAGGAAGGAGCGCACGAGCAGCTGCGGATATTCGCTATATTCGAGCTGGACGCGGCGTTCACGCGCATAGCTGTGCACGGGCTTGCCCTCGCCGTCGCGGACCATCGTCGGCAGCGGCGGTTCATAGTCGCGCAGCTGGTCGACCGAAGGCAGGTCGCGCGCGAAAATCGCCCAGATAAGCGCAAGGCCGAGCACCCCGGCGAGCGCGAGCCAGCCGAGCCAGCGGAACCAGCGCCGCGTCCACATGTCGCGAAACCAGGTCAGGACGGCATTGCCGTCGCGGCGGAGGCGAAGGCGGAAATCGGGCGGACTGTCGGCGGCCATAGGCCCAAGCCTCTATCGCCTGCTTCGCGGAAAGGGAAGCGTGGTTGCGGCGGGCCGGTCAGGCCGTCGCCAGCTCGAGCATCAGCGGGCGCAACATGTGCGCGACATCGTCCAGAACCGTGGGCGCCGAGGCGCGATCTTCCTCGTAGAGCATCTCGTCGGCGGCGAAACCAAGCTCGACCGCGAGACGCAGTCGCTGCCAAAGCTGTTCGCGCGGCACGCCGGGCAGATGCGGAGCGCAAGCATCAACCAGCCGGTCGGTCACATGGCGATGCGATTCGAGCCGGACGTGTACGAGGCGGGGCGTTGCGTGCAGCGCGCGAAGAATCCACACCGCCCCCGGCTCGGCGCGCGTCACCGCGGCATTGGCGGCAAGCAGTTCGCCGATATGGCCAGCCATTGCCGCAACGCCGGCCTGCGCATGCCGCGCGATCCAAGCATCGAGCACCGCATTCTGCCGCTCCATCAGCCGCCGCCCCAGCGCTTCGAGCACCGCATATTTGTCGCCATAATAGCGGTAAAGCGCGGGCGGGGAGAGCCCGGCGCGCGCCGCGATCATATTGGTCGATATCCGCTCGACCCCGACCTCCTCGAGCAGGCCGCCCGCAACGTCGAGCAAGCGCGCCTGAGTCTGGCGCGCGCGATCCTGCTGCGGCGGACGCCGGGCCGCCGCCGATGCGTTCACCGCGCCCGCCCCCGGGCGCTCACCGGCCAGATGTCGACCAGCGTGTCTCCCGCGACGATATGGTAGAAATCGTAGAGATTTACTGTCGGGTCGCAGTGCGGAACGGTCAGGCTCACCGGAGCGCCCGGCTGAAGCTGAGTACCGATCTCCGGTGCGATCAGCGCGGCGTGTTCGTCGCCCATAAAAGCGAAAAAGGCGGTTTCGGGCGCCCCGCGCTGCACAACCGCGACCCCGCCGTCCGTCGACAGCGACTTGTAGCCGGCGTCGATCGTGACAAGCCCGCTGTGGTTCGCGCTGACCACCCGCGCATCGACTCCCAACGACACTTCGAATGGCGCCACGCCTTCGCCGGTCAGGTCGCAGTCGAGATATTGCTTGTCCATGAAAACATAAGAGCCCGCCTGCAATTCGGTGAAAACGCCTAGATCGAGGTCGATCCTGTGGGTGCCGGTGCCCGATCCGGTGACGATTTCGGGCGCGAAGCCTGCATCGGAAAGCGCGGCGATGACCGTGTTCAGATAGGCAGTGCGGTCGACGATCGCGGCGCGGCGGTCGGCGAAGCTTTCGATATGCTGCTGCGACCCGCAATAATATTGGACGCCGCGCCAGGCGAGATTGGGCGATGCCGCGATCGCCGCTGCCACAGCGACGGCCGCTTCGGGCGACGCAACGCCGGTGCGTGCGATACCGGGGTCGATGTCGATGACGACGTCGAGATGCGCACCGGCGGCGGCGAGCGCCGCCTGCAGCTGCTCGACGACAGCGGGGTGGTCGACCACCGCCATCAACCCCTCAGAACGCCCGGCGAGCGCCGCCAGCCGTTCGATGGCGCGCGGAGCCGCAACGGGCGAGGTGATCAGGATGCCCGTTACCCCGCCTTCGCTCAGCGCCTCGGCCTCGCCGATCTTGGCGCAGCAGACGCCGACGGCACCCGCCGCAATCTGGCGTTTGGCAATATCGACGCTCTTGTGTGTCTTGGCGTGCGGGCGCAGCGCGACGCCCTTGTCCGCAGTCAGCGCCGCCATTTTCGCGATATTGCGATCGAGCGCCTCGATATCGAGGGTGAGCGCGGGCGTGTTGAGATCGGCGCGCGAACCTTGGCGGCCGATCAGATGGGCGTGCAGCGTCCGGTCGTCATTCATGCAAAAAGAGCCTCCAGATGCGGATTGAGGAATTTGCCGGCCGGGTCGGCGGCACGGCGCACCGCGCCATAGCGCCCCGCCATCGGATAGAGCGCATCGACATCGGCGCGCGTCAGCGTGTGGCGTTTCGCCCAATGTGGCCGCCCGCCATGGCCGCGAAAGATCGCCTCGGCCTCCGCGAACAGGCGCTGCCATGGCATTTTCGCATATTGATGCATCGAAATCGCCGCGACCGGCCCGGCGTTCATCGGGCTCATCCAGATATCGTCTGCGGCGACGGTGCGATATTCGAAAGGGAAGGTGACAGGCAGCCGCTTGCGCCGGATCCAGCGCACGACCTCATCGAGCGTGTCCAGCCCTGCGGCACGCGGCATTTCATATTCCATTTCCTCGAACCGGATCGTGCGGTCGGACGGAAAAATACAGTGCGCCGGGCCGCGCCGGCGGCCCGAAATGCCGCTCTTCATCATCATTCGCTGCAAAAAGGGCGTGAGGAACGGGAACCGCGCCGAAATGTCGAGGATGCGGCGGAACGTCGCTTCTTCCATATCGGTGGTGCTCGGCGGCGGATCGCACGGATCGCAGGGGTCGAGCGTCTTCAGAATCACATCGTCGCTGTGCGGGAAGAACCAGAATTCGATATGCCGGTGCTGCTGTGCCAGCTCGTCGTAACTTTCGCGGATTTCCGCCCAGCAGCGCTTTTCGATACGTTCGGACAGGTGAAAGGCCGGAACCACCGCAACCTCGACCTCGGTCGCGACACCGAACAGGCCAAGCGACAGCCGCTGCGCCTGGTACAGATCGCCGTTGGTGTCCGCGTCACACCAATGCGCCTCGCCCTCCGCATCGACCAGCCGGAAACCCCGGGCAAAAGTCGCGAGCGAGCCGAGATCGACCCCGGTGCCATGGGTGCCCGTCGCCATCGCGCCAGCGAGCGACTGCGGATTGACGTCGCCCTGATTGGCGAGCGCCAGCCCCTCGTCCCACAGCGTCGCGGTGAGCCGGCTGATGCTCCATCCCGCGGGAATGCGCGCGGTGCGGCGGTCGGCTGCGACGCTGATCGTACCGGGCATATCGTCGAGGCTGACAATCAGCGCGTCCGATTCGCACAGCGGCATGAAGCTGTGGCCTGCGCCGGTGACTCGCAGCCTCGGAGCACTGCGGATCAGCGCCGCCAGCTCATCCTCGCTGCGCGGACGCACGACCCCGGCCGCTGCGACGACACTGCCCGACCAATTGCTCCAGCCCATGCCGTCCTCCCGCACTTAGCCTCGGAACAGGCTGGCACGGCAAGAAAGTTAGTCAAGACTATATTTCAGATATCGCCCGCGGTCACTGCGACGCGATCTGGCGCGCGAAATGGACCTGCACCGCATCGCGCACGCCGCGCGCAACGCGTTTCCGCCCGTCAGCCGATGCCAGAAATTCGGCGTCGCCCTTGTTCGAGAGGAAGCCCGTTTCGAACAGTACCGAGGGCGTATCGGGCGCCTTCAGCACCACGAAGGAGGCGAAGCGGTGCGCGCTGGTGCGGAATTTCATTCCCTCCGACGCCTCGCGCTGGAGCAGCCGGGCGAAATCGGCCGACACATTCATCGTTTCGCGCTGGGTCAGGTCGAGGAGGATCGACGACACGTCGCTGCTGTGCGCGCCGAGATCGATGCCGTTGATAATATTCGCCTTATTCTCACGCGCCGCGAGCCGCGCCGCCTCACGGTCGGAAGCGACTTCGGAGAGCGTGTAGATCGACGCGCCGTTAGCCTGCTCATTCTCGGCGGCGTCGGCATGGACCGAGATGAACAGGTCGGCCTTCATCCGCCGCGCGATGCCGAAGCGTTCCTCGAGCACCAGATAGCGGTCGTCCGCGCGGGTAAGCGCGACGCGCACGCGGCCGCTGGCGATCAGATCGTCACGGATCGCGCGGGCGAGCGCGAGGGTGATGTCCTTTTCGCGCTTGCCGCTGTGCGGCGAAATCGCGCCCGGATCGTGCCCGCCATGCCCGGCGTCGATTACGACGAGCGGCAGACGCGGATTGGCCGGCCCCTCGATCTTCGGCAGCGCGACCGCCGGCTTGGGCCGTCCGATCGGAACGGTGACGCTGTACCGTTTTTCGGGTGGCTTGGCGCGGAACTGCGCCGGCGGCTGCAGTTCGACGCGCGGGCGGCGCGCCGCGCGCTCGAACTCGCCCGCCGATACCGGGTTCAGGCGAAAGGTCAGGCTGCGCCCGTCGGCGGCGAAACGACCGTCGGACAGGAGCGCGGGTTGCTCCAGATCGAACACGACGCGCGTCGTGCCGGCATCGGGCTGCCCCTGGCGCACCGCGCGGACCAGTCCGTCGCCGCCACGCGCAGCGCCGGGCTGAGCGCCCGCGATGTCGAGCGCGATACGGTCGGGGCCCGCAAGCAGGAAGGTCGAGGCGCCGGCGACAAGATCGTCGAAACGCAGCGTCACTTCGCCCTCGCCGAACTCGACCGCATGGATGCTTCCCGCGAGCGCCGGCACGGGGTTGAGGGTCGCGGCAATGAGGACGAGGAGCAGACCCATGGTGCGATTATGCCGCCGTGGCCGCGTGGTGGTCCAGTCCTTATTCGAAAACATGAGCCCCCCGGCCGCCAAACAAGATAAACCTGTTGTTAGCCACGGGGCGTCAAATCGCCGTCAACCGGCAAGGTTAACCGCGAATTCAGCATATTCGCCGGTGACGCATGGTTGCAACAGCGGCCCGCCATCCCATCTTTGTTCGGTGGTGAAGGTTGCCGTCGGCCCATGCCGATGCTAGCACCACGCCACTGACGGTGTCTTACCCGGCGCCGTCCGGCCTTTTGAGGGGAAAAAGGCCTGATCTTGCGGGATTCGCGGATCATGGCCGCCCTGGCGCCGGACATGCTGGGAAGGACACACCTTCGTCAGTTCCACCCGGATGAGCGGGCGGTCGATGCGACACTTAACAAAATGTCGCCCTGCCCCGACCGTTCATCCCGTAACAGGTTGATGCCGCATGAGGCTTGCCATGCCCTCTTCTGATCGCGACGCGGGTGCTTTCGCCCCTGCATGCGTCGCGATGGAGGACCGCATGCGCGTCCAGGACCGGACGCGGGCCCCTCGCGGCAATAACGTCTTTTTCCGTTTGAACCCTATCGACCGCGATCATCCACCGAGGATGCTTGCGGCCCTTTTGATTGGCGCGCCGCGGCGCGCCTGGAGTGTAACTAATGACCACGCGCATGTTGATCGACGCGCGGCACCGGGAAGAAACCCGGGTCGCCGTCACCAAGGGAAACCGCATCGAGGAGTTTGATTTCGAGTCCGCAGAGCACAAGCAGCTCAAGGGCAATATCTATCTGGCCAAGGTTACCCGTGTCGAACCGTCCTTGCAGGCGGCATTCGTCGAATATGGCGGCAATCGCCACGGCTTCCTCGCCTTCAGCGAAATCCACCCCGACTATTACCAGATTCCGAAGGAAGATCGCGAAGCCCTGCTCCGCGAAGAGGCCGAGCATGCCGCCGCCGCGGCGATGCGCGCCGAGGAAGACCTCGACGAGCTGGAAGGCGATATCGCCGAAGTAGAGCGTCCCGACGAGGACGAGAATGGCGACGTCCCCGCCCCCGAAACCGTCGGCGAAGACGCCGAGGGCGAGGAAGGCGATGACGAAAACGGCGACGCCGAGGGTGAAGCCGAAGAGGGCGGCGAGGAAGGCGCCGAAGGCAAGGACAATCGCGGCGACCGCAAGGGCCGCGGGCGCGGCCGCGACGGCCGCAAGGGCGGCCGCGGTCGTGGCCGCCGCCGCGACGAGGACGAGGACGGCGAGAGCCGCATGTCGCTGCGCCGCCGCTACAAGATCCAGGACGTCATCCGTCGCCGGCAGGTGATGCTGGTCCAGGTCGTCAAGGAAGAGCGCGGCAACAAGGGCGCGGCGCTGACCACCTATTTGTCGCTGGCCGGTCGCTATTGCGTGCTGATGCCCAATACCAGCCATGGCGGCGGCATTTCGCGCAAGATCAGCAATGCGGCCGACCGCAAGCGGTTGAAGACGATCATCGCGGAAATGAACCTGCCCTCTTCGATGGGCTGCATCGTCCGCACCGCCGGGCTTCAGCGCACCAAGCCGGAGATCAAGCGCGATTTCGACTATCTCGCCCGCCTGTGGGACGAGATTCGCGAGCAGACGCTCAAGTCCGACGCGCCCGCGCTGATCCACAATGACAGCGACCTCATCAAGCGCGCCATCCGCGATATCTATAACAAGGATATCGAGGAAGTGATCGTCGAGGGCGAGCATGGCTACAAGGCCGCC
>CAUUIU010000171.1:0-6915 GCA_963545025.1 uncultured Sphingopyxis sp.
CGGCAGCGTCAGATGTGTATAAGAGACAGTTTCGCGGCAGCGGCATCGACGTCGCGCAGGTGACGCTCGAAAAGACAACCTGAACACAGGGGGAGGTAAGCAAATGCGAAGATTTTTGGCAGCGGTGCTGCTGTGCGCCGCGGCGTCAGGGTGCAGCGCACCCGCGACCACCGACAAGACCGATCAACTGCCAAAGGATCTGAATGTGCTGTTCTGGACCCAGGATCAACGCGACGCCGCTTTCCGCACGATGGAGACGGTGCCCAAGGTCGTCGTGAACACGGTCAAGGCAGGCGGTACCGTTTATCCGTTGCCGCAGGGCAAGGCGCTCGAGCTGGGCGCCGGCGTCGACGCCTATATGGCGAAACAGCGCAATGCGGGGCTGGTCATCGTTCAGGACGGCAAAATTCGGTTCGAGAAATATGCGCTCGGCTATGGCGCGGCGGGGCGCTGGACCAGCTTCTCGGTCGCCAAAAGCTTCACCTCGACCCTTGTCGGCGCGGCGGTCAAGGACGGCTATATCAAGAGCCTCGACGACAAGGTCACCGTTTATATCCCCGGCCTCAAAGGCTCGGCCTACGACGATGTTAGCGTCCGGCAGCTGTTGACGATGACGTCGGGCGTCAAATGGAACGAGGACTATACCGATCCCAAATCCGACGTCGCGCAGTTCAACCTGCAGAAACCCGTCGCGGGCGAGGATATAACGGTCAGCTATATGAAGACCTTGCCGCGTGAAGCGCCTGCGGGGTCGAAATGGGTATACAAAACCGGCGAGACCAATCTGATCGGCGTGCTGGTGTCGAGCGCGACAGGCAAGACGCTGTCGCAATATCTGTCCGAAAAGGTCTGGAAGCCGTTCGGTATGGAGCAGGATGCGGTGTGGATGCTCGGCGCGACGGGGCACGAGATCAGCGGCTGCTGCATGTCAGCGAGCCTCAAGGACTATGCACGTTTCGGCCAGTTCATCCTCAATGGCGGCGTTGCGGACGGCCAGAAGGTTCTGCCTGACGATTGGTTGCCCTCCGCAACGACGAAGCAGGCAGGCATCGACCTTCCCGGCCGCGGTTATGGCTATCAATGGTGGACCAATGACGACGGCAGCTTTGCGGCGCAGGGCATCTTCGGCCAAGGCATCTTCATCGATCCCAAGCGCAAGCTGGTGATCGCATCGAACGGCAACTGGCCGACCGCCACCGATCCCGAGGGCGTCGGCGCGGCCCGCGAAGCCTTCTACAAGTCGGTGCAGGCTGCGGTGGACAGGGAAGCCCGAAACTAGAGTCTCAGGCGGCGGTTGCCGGTGCGACCGCCGCCGCGTGCTGCGCCGCCCAGGCAGCAAAGACCGGAATGGCCACGCCGAGCACTATGATCCACCAATCGTCGGCCAGCGTCACGGCGCGATAAATACCCGCGCCCATCACCGCGCCCGCGACGATCCAGCCGGCGCCGTCGCCGCCGGAGACGCGCATTGCGAGCCAGCTCCCGGCAAAAGTGCCAATAAACCAGCCAATCAACAACGCGATGGTCGAGCCGATCGGGATCAACACTTCGCCGGTTTCGGGGTCAAAGACGTCGGGCGACAATTCGCTACCAGCATATTGGGCGAGCCAGATCAGCCCGAAGGCAACGACGATACCCACCGCCGCGGCAATCACCGATCGTATGATATTCCCGCCCATTCCAACGCCTTCCCATCCCTTACTTGCCCGCTTTTGGTACAGGAAAGCAAAGATCGCGTTAAGCGTCCACCATCACCTTGGGCAGTGCATGGAAAGCGGTGCTATCGAAGCCTTCGACCATCAGTTTTGCGACGAATTCGCCGACCGCTGCTGGTTCCTTGATGCTCTGCGGATCCTCGCCGGGATAGGCGCGGGCGCGCATCTGGGTCCGCGTGCCGCCGGGATCGAGGATCGCGGTGCGCACGGTCGAGATGTTGCGCATTTCGGCGCCATAGCTGGTGATAAGCGTCTCGAACGCCGCCTTCGAAGCGGCATAGGCGCCCCAATAGGCGCGGGGGTCGCGCGCCACGCTGCTCGACAGCGCGACCAGCCGGCCGTTCGGCGCGCGGCGCAGCAGCGGGTCGAAATTGGCGATCAGCGCCTGCTGCGCGATCAGGTTGAGCGTCAGCAGCTTGTTGAATTCCTTGCCGTCGATCGCTGCCACCGGGGTCAGCGTGCCGAGCATTGCGGCGTTGAGCACCAGCATATCGAGTTGCTGCCAGCGTTCGGCCATTGCGCTCGCGAGCCTTGCGATGCTGTCGCCGTCGGTCAGGTTGAGCGGTGCGATCGTCGCGCTGCCGCCCGCCGCGTGGATGCGGTCCTCGAGGCCTTCGAGCCCGCCCGCCGTGCGCGCGGTGATCACGACATGCGCGCCGCGCGACGCTAGGGCTTCGGCGATCGCTTCGCCGATGCCACGGCTGGCACCGGTGACGAGCGCGACCTGACCCGTCAATTCTTCAGTCATTGCATTCATTGTGTCAGACAACCCGTTCGGCAAGCAGCGAAAATTGATCTTCCAGCCCATGCTCGTCGAAATCGGTTAGCGTGGTCGGATAGTCGCCGGTGAAGCAGGCATCGCAATATTGCGGGCCGTTGTCGTTGCGCTCCGCTTCGCCCAGCGCGCGGTACAGGCCGTCGATGGAGACGAAGGACAGGCTGTCGGCGTTGATGAAGTTCGCCATCTGTCCGACCGTCATCTGCGCCGCGAGCAGCTTGGCACGCTCCGGCGTATCGACGCCATAGAAGCAGCTATGCTGCGTCGGCGGGCTTGCGATGCGCATATGTACCTCGGTCGCGCCGGCATCGCGCATCATCTGCACGATTTTCAGGCTGGTCGTCCCGCGCACGATCGAATCGTCGATCAGCACGATGCGCTTGCCCGCGATCAGCGCGCGGTTGGCATTATGCTTCAGCTTGACGCCGAGATGGCGGACCTTGTCGCCCGGCTGGATGAAGGTGCGGCCGACATAGTGCGAGCGGATGATGCCCAGTTCGAACGGAATGCCCGATTCCTGCGCATAGCCGATCGCGGCGGGCGTACCCGAATCGGGAACCGGGATAACCAGGTCGGCATCGACCGGATTTTCGCGCGCCAGTTCGGCACCGATGGCCTTGCGCACCGAATAGACGCTGGTGCCGTCGACGATCGAGTCGGGACGCGAGAAATAGACATATTCGAAGATGCAGGGGCGGGCTGCGCGTTCGGCGAAGGGGCGGTGCGAGGTGAGTTCGCCTTCACGGATGATGACGAGCTCGCCGGGCTCGACCGAGCGCACGAATTCGGCGCCGACCACATCGAGCGCGACCGTTTCCGACGCCAGGATGTGCGCGTCGCCGAGCTTGCCGATGACGAGCGGGCGGATGCCGAGCGGGTCGCGGCAGCCGATCATGCCCTCGGCGGTGAGGCAGATCAGCGAATAAGCGCCCTCCACCTGCTTCAGCGCGTCGATGAAGCGGTCGAGCAGGGTGCGGTAATTCGACGTCGCGACCAGATGGATGATCACCTCGGTATCGCTGGTCGACTGGAAGATCGAGCCGCGGCGCACAAGAATCTTCTTCAGCGCCGTCGCGTTCGAGATATTGCCGTTATGCGCGACCGCGAAGCCGCCGGTCGACAGGTCGGCGAACAGCGGCTGGACGTTGCGCAGCGCGGTTTCGCCCGTCGTCGAGTAGCGGACATGGCCGACCGCTGACGCACCGCCGAGCTGGCGCATGATTTCGTCGCGGTCGAAATTGCCCGCGACATGGCCCATCGCGCGGTGCGTGTGGAAGTCTCGGCCGTCGAAGGCCGTGATGCCTGCAGCTTCCTGGCCACGGTGCTGCAAGGCGTGAAGCCCCAGCGCGACAACCGCGGCGGCGCTATCAGCACCGTGAATACCAAAGACGCCGCACTCCTCGCGGAGCTTGTCGTCGTCGAAAGGATGGGTCGTCAGCATGTCGTTCCGGGCGCGAGGGGGCAGTGACTGGGGGCGCATATAGGGACGGCAATCGCAAATGTCGCCCCCCATATTCACGCTTCTGTCACGGACGGGCGAAACCATAGGGTGACAGCCGCTTTATTCCTGCTCTAAAGCGCCTTTCATGGACGAGCAACGTGACGCCACCGACCGTTTTATCCCGCGTTTCGATGCCGCCGGGCTGGTGACCGCGATCGTCACCGACGCGGATACGGGCGCGCTGCTGATGGTCGCGCACATGACCGCCGAAGCGATCGAACTCACGCAGCGGACGGGGCAGGCACATTTCTGGTCGCGCTCGCGGGCTGCGCTGTGGCGCAAGGGCGAGACGTCGGGCAACGGGCTGACGCTCGTCGAGATGCGCGTCGATTGCGATCAGGACGCGCTGCTGCTGCGCGTGACGCCCGCCGGGCCGGCGTGTCACACCGGACGCGGGTCGTGCTTCTATCGCCGCGTCGAGGCCGACGGCAGCCTGACATTCGACGATGCTTAGGTCGTCGTTTCTCGCTATCTTTGTCCTTTCACTGACGGGTTGTGAACGGCCCAGCGGAAACGGTGCGGAAAGCGCCAACAATCCGCTGGAAGCGACCGCGCGCGAGCGCGGCATCGTCCATGCCGGATCGACCGTACCCACCGGCGTGTTCGAACGGACGCACGACATCGGCCGCGATGCCATGTGCGTCGTGCCCGACGGAGCGGGGCAGTGGCGCTTTGCCGTCACCGCCGCCTTTGGCACCGGTATGTCTTGTTCGGCATCGGGCCGTCTGGTTCGCGAGGGCGACGGTTGGCGGCTCCGCTTTGCCGACGCCGAAGGCTGCGAAGCGGTCGTGCATGAGGAAGAGGATGAACTGCGCCTTCCCGGAAGCCTGCCCAAGCAATGCGACAATCTTTGTCCCGCGCGCGCGTCGCTGTCCGGCCTGCGCCTGCCGCGCGCAAGCTGGGCGGAGAGCGACGCACGCCGCTTGCAGATGCGCGACAAACAGGGCAACATGATACTGCCCTGCGGCTCGTGAACGCTTTCTTTTCCGTACCGTCAGCCAGCCTTGACGTTCACGTCAACGGAAACTAGTCTTTCCGCATGACCGACGAATACGGCCACGCCCATATCGACACGCCCGACCATCTGGGTCGCGAGCAATTCAGTATCACCGACCTGTCGTCGGAGTTCGGCGTCACCGCGCGTGCGCTCCGCTTCTATGAGGACGAGGGGCTGATCAGCCCGTCGCGCAAAGGGTTGTCGCGGATCTATTCGAAACGCGACCGAGCCCGGCTCGCCTGGATCCTCCGTGCCAAACGCACAGGCTTCAGCCTCGCTGACATTCGCGAGATGATCGACCTCTATGACGTTGGCGACGGCCGCAAGCTGCAGCGGCAGGTTACGATCGAAAAATGCCAGGAACGCATTTCACTGCTCCGCCGCCAGCGCGACGATATCGATAGCGCAGTCGACGAACTGGCGCGCTTCATCGATATGGTGAAAAAGGTCGACGCCCGCGAAAAGACGGGCTGACCCTTCGAAGACCCTCTCCCCAGGGCGGACATTGACGACCCCTAGCTGATTTTCGGAAAGACTCCCCATGCCCGTTTACCGCGCCCCCATCCAAGATACGCTGTTCCTGATTAACGACGTGCTCGGGATCGAACGCTATTCGAACCTGCCCGGCTTCGCCAACGCGACCCCCGACATGGTCGAAGCAGTGCTGACCGAAGCAGGCAAGTTCTGCGAGGAGGTGCTGTTTCCAATCAACCTGTCGGGCGACCTTGAGGGTTGTACGCGGCACGACGACGGCTCGGTCACCACGCCCGCGGGGTTCAAGGAAGCGTATAAGGCCTATTGCGACGCGGGTTGGACGCTGCTGACCCAGCCCGAGGAATTCGGCGGGCAAGGACTTCCCCACGTCATCGGGTTCCCGGTCGAGGAATATCGCATGGCCGCAAACCAGGCCTTTGCCATGTATCCCGGCCTGACGCAGGCGGCGGTCGCCGCGATCCTCGTCAAGGGTTCGGAAGAGCAGAAGGCAGTCTATGCGCCCCGCATGATTTCGGGCGAATGGGGCGGCACGATGAACCTCACCGAGCCGCATTGCGGCACGGACCTTGGCCTCATCCGCACCCGCGCTGTGCCGAATGCCGATGGAAGCTACGGCATAACTGGGACCAAGATATTCATCTCGTCGGGCGAACATGATCTCACCAACAATATCATCCACCTCGTCCTCGCGAAGACGCCCGACGCGCCCGACAGTGTCAAAGGCATCTCGCTGTTCATTGTGCCAAAGTTCCTTGTGAATGATGATGGTTCGCTCGGCGAACGCAACACGCTCTCGTGCGGGTCTATCGAGCACAAAATGGGCATTCACGCCAATTCGACCTGCGTCATGAACTATGACGGCGCAAAAGGCTGGATGGTCGGCGAGGAGAATAAGGGCCTCGCCGCGATGTTTGTTATGATGAACGCCGCCCGCCTTGGCGTCGGCATTCAGGGCCTCGGCCAAGCCGACATCGCGTTTCAGAACGCAGTCCAATATGCCCAGGACCGCCGCCAGGGCCGCGCCTTGACCGGCCCCGCCGATCCGCAGGAAAAGGCCGATCCGTTGTTCGTCCACCCCGATGTGCGCCGCATGCTGATGGACGGCAAGGCGACGGTCGAGGGGCTGCGCGCGCTGTGCCTTTGGGGCGCACTTCAGGTTGATCTCGCGCATGTCGCCGAGACTGAGGAGAAACGCCAGCAGGCGGACGACCTCGTCAGCCTGCTCACTCCGGTGATCAAAGGCTATGGCACCGACCGTGGTTATGATGTCGCGACCAACGCGCAGCAGGTGTTTGGCGGTCACGGCTACATCGAGGAACAGGGCATGAGCCAATATGTCCGCGATGCCCGCATCACGATGATCTACGAAGGCGCGAACGGCGTCCAGGCGATGGACCTCGTCGGACGCAAGCTCGCCCAGAACGGCGGC
>CAUUIU010000172.1:0-6899 GCA_963545025.1 uncultured Sphingopyxis sp.
TGCTGCGCGGCGCGTGGTGCTGCTGGCGGTAGCGGGGGCGGCCGCGCACCCGCGGGCGGGGGGCGGGGGCGGGGCCATAGACCGCGAGGCCTTCAGCGACCGGGGCTTTCTGCCCCAGCCGCTGCGCGACCCCGCGCGCGACCTCGATATCCTCCGACGAGATGACCAGCGCGGCGAAGCGGCCATAGGGCGGCGCGCCGGCAAATTTGCGCGCCGCGGCCTCGGCCGCATAGAAGCCGTCGCGATCATTCGCGACGAGCGCCGCCATCACCGGCGCCTCGGGAACGCGCGTCTGGATCAGCACCTCGCCGGGCTTGACCCCGCGCCCGGCGCGCCCCGCGACCTGCGCGATCTGCTGGAAGGTGCGCTCGGAGGCGCGAAGGTCGCCGCCGTCGAGCCCGAGGTCGGCATCGACGACGCCGACGAGCGTGAGGTTCGGGAAATGATAGCCCTTGGTGACGAGCTGGGTGCCGATGATGATGTCGACCAGTCCGCCCTCGACATTGTCGACGAATTCGGCGGCCTTCGCGGGCGACCAGAGCGTGTCCGACGTGACGATCGCGACGCGCGCTTCGGGGAAGCGCAGCGCGACCTCGTCGGCGACGCGCTCGACGCCGGGGCCGCAGGCGACGAGGCTGTCCTCGTCCTCGCATTCGGGGCAGAGCCGCGGCGGCGGCATGACATGGCCGCAATGGTGGCAGGCGAGGCGGTGGACGAGGCGATGCTCGACCATCCATGCGGTGCAGTTCGGGCACTGGATGCGGTGGCCGCAGGTCCGGCAGAGCGTCAGCGGCGCGAACCCACGGCGGTTGAGAAAGAGCAGGCTTTGCTCGCTCTTCTGGAGCCGGTCTGCGAGTGCGTCGACAAGCGGCGGCGCGAGCCAGCGGCCGCGGTCGGGCGGGTCCTGCCGCATGTCGATCGCCGCGAGATCGGGCAAAGTCGCGCCGCCGAAGCGCGCGGGCAGGACGATGTGGCGATAGCGTCCGGCCTCGACCATCGCGAGGCTTTCGAGCGCGGGGGTCGCGCTCGCGAGGACGACCGGCAACCCCTCGAAATGACCGCGCATCACCGCGACGTCGCGCGCGTGATAATGGACGCCGTCCTCCTGCTTGAAGCTCGTCTCATGCGCTTCGTCGACGACGATGACTCCGAGGTTGCCATAGGGGAGGAACAGCGCCGAGCGGGCGCCGACGACGATCTTCGCTTCGCCCGCCGCGATGCTGTGCCAGGCGCGGCGGCGCTCGGTCGAGCGCAGGCCAGAGTGCCAGGCAACGGGCTCGCAGCCGAAGCGCGCGGCGAAGCGCGTCAGCATCGGTTCGGTGAGCGCGATTTCGGGGAGTAGCACCAGCGCCTGCTTGCCCGCGTCGATCGCGGCGGCGATGGCCTCCATATAGACTTCGGTCTTGCCCGATCCGGTGACGCCATCGAGCAGCAAGGTTTCGAATTTCGCCGCGGTGACCGCGTCTTTCAGCTGCGCCGCCGCGGCGGTCTGTTCCTCCGACAGGTCGGGCGGCGCGAACTCCGGGTCGGGTTCGGGGTAGGGGGCATCGGCCGAGACGGTGACGGCTTCGAGCGCCCCCGTGTTCACCAGCCCGCGGATCACCGCGTCGCTGACTTCCGCGAGCGCCGCGAGCTCGCGCACCATACCCTGCCTTGTCCCGATCTTTTCGAGCGCGACGATGCGTTGCGGCGTCATGCGGGCGGGCAATTCGCCGGTGGCGCGATATTCGACGATGGGGCGGCGCGCGTCGGCAAAGGCGACCCCGGGCAGCACCATGCGCAGCACGGAACCCGGCGGGGCAAGATAATAGTCGCTCGTCCATTCGACGAGGCGGCGCAGTGGCGCCGCGATCGGCGGCACGGGCACGACTTCGTAGAGGTTCCGCAGGCGGTTGTCGCCGACGGGCTCGGGCGCACCGAAACTCTCGTCCTCCCACACCACGCCGCCCATCCGCCGCGGCCCGAGCGGCGCGATCACGACGCTGCCGAGCGGCGCCTCGCTTTCGCGCGGGACGCGATAGTCGAGCGGGCCGAGGGCGGCGGTGAGGAGGAGGACGCGGGCGCGTGTCATGGGCTGGGCAGGATATAGGGCTGCCGGTAAAATAGGAAAGCGGCGCTAGCGGGGGCCCCCATTCTTTCGTCATGCCGGACTTGATCCGGCATCCATTCCCGCGCTCGCAGCATGGACCCCGGATCAAGTCCGGGGTGACGAAGATATTCAGGTCGAGGCCAGCGCCGCCTTCTTCACCCTACGCTTTGCCGGCTTCGGCCGCTTGAACCAGAAGGTCCAGACGGTGAGGCTGCCGAGCAACGTCAGCGCGAGGCCCGAGATCGTCAGTACGATGCGCCAGGTCCAGCCGCCGACTTTGGACGCATGGATCGGGAAGGCCATATTGAACGCCTGCGCGCCGCTTGGCAGCTTGAGCGCGTCGCGCGCCGCGAGCACCTCGCCCGTCGCCGCATCAAAAGCGATTGTCGTACGGCCGTTGGGCAGCCACTCGGCGGGCTGTTTCATGCGCAGGCTGATCGGGTCGCCCGGTTTGCGCGGCAGGCTGAGGATGCGGAACTCGGCGTCGGGGAAGCGGCGGCGCGCTTCAGCCAGCATCGCGGTGTAATCGGGCCTTTCGGCTAGCGGGCCGCCCTTGTATTTCGGCGGGTCGAGCGCTTTTGCGGTCTCGGCGACGGGGCCGAACGGTGCGACCACCCCCAATGCAAACGGCCGGAAGATCATCATCGTGCCGGTGACGATCGAGATCAGCAGCAAGGGCGCGACGATGATGCCGAGGTCGCGGTGCTGCCACACGATCGACGGGCGCGACATGCGCTTCGGCCACAGCCGGAACTGGAAGGTTTTGCGCGTGCGCCACCACAGGATGGCGCCCGAGATGATGAAGAACAGCCCGCACAGCCCCGCGACGCCGATCACCCATTCGCCGCTGTCGCCAGCGAAGAGATGGTGGTGGAAATCGAATATCCATAGCTCGGGGCGCTCCCACTGGCTTGCCCAGCGCGTGACGATGTCGCCCGACTGGCTGGCATAGGCGCCGGCCTCCTTGCCGAGGCGGAGCTGGAGCAGCCCGAAGCGTTCGTCGGCATAGATGATGCCCTGCGCGCCCGGTGTCGCCATCAGCTTCTCGGTCGTTGCGGCAACCGTCGGCAGGTCGCCGCGTAGTGCTTCACCGGCGCCCGGCACGCCGATCCATAGATTCTCATAAAGCAGGATCGTGCCCGACAGCCCGAGTAGCGCCAGCACGAGGCCGATCAAGCCCCCCGTCCAGCGATGGATCGTGTCGAGCAGCTTCATCATCTTAGAAACGATAGTCCCAACCGAGGGTGAAGGTCCGGCCGCGGCCCGCGAAGAAGGCGAGATTGTCGGTCGGAAGCCGCGTGTCGCTCGAATAGTCGATATAGAATTTGTCGAACAGGTTCTGGACGCTGAGGCTCAGCCCGCCGAAGCCGGTCTGATAGCGGATGCTGGCATCGGTGACATTATAGCCGCCGAAATTGTTGCGCTGATCGGGCTCGGGCTTGCCGGGCTTGGCGTGGAAGCTGCGCGCCAGATAGAATTGCGTCTGCACCAGCGCCGACAGCGGGCCCTTGTTGTAGCTCGCCGACAGGTTGAGGCGGTCGGGCGAGATGTTGACGCCGTCGAGGTCAGTGTCGACCACATCGTCGGGGGTTCCGCGCGATGCGTCGCTGTCGAACAGCCCCTTGATATGCGCGTAACCGGCGTTGAGCTTTAGCCCGTCGATCGGCAGGCGGACGCCAAGGTTGATCTCGAAACCCTGGAGTTCGACGCGCAGGCGCTGAACGTCGAAATTGCGGTCGGCGCCCGCGATCAGAAGCTGGCCATCCTTGCTCGACGACCAGAAATAGGTCGCGCTGGCGTCGAGCGGGCCGCGCTTCACTTCGACGCCGATTTCGCGGTTGTTCGAGACGACGGGGCGGATGTTGAGGAAATTGTCGATGTCGACGCCGGTCGTGCTGATCGCACGCGTGATGCGCCCGATGTCGGGAACGGTGAAGCCCTCGGCATAGCTCGCATAGGCGCGGATGCCCTCGATCGGCTCGACGATGATGCCGCCGTTGATCAGCAGATCGTCGAATTTGGGTTTGCCGCCCGCAACCGCGACGCCGCCATAGCTGAGCAGGCCGCACGGCGTGACCGGCGCGGCGGGCGGGGTGGTGCAGGGAACGAAGGTCGTCGACGAGAGGGTGCGATAATCGTCGATCTTGATCTGCACATTCTCCCAGCGCGCACCGCCGGCGATGCGGACGACGCCATCGAACAGCTTGAGGTTCGCCTGGCCGAAGGGCGCAAGACTGCGGAAATCGCTCGGCGGCACCCAGACGCGGTCTGTTGCAATCAGCGCCTGTTCGGTCTTGTCGAACAAGGCGTCGAAACCGAGCGTCAGCGTCAGATCCTCGAAGCCCGGGACCGCACGTTCATAGCTGAACTTGCCGCCGAATTTGCGGCTGCGGTTCTGCGACTGGTCGAACAGGGTGCCGACGGGGGCGATTGCGGGGTCCTGGAAGGTCGCCTGCACCGCGACCTCGCCGCCAAAGGTGTCGCGGCTGCGGTTGAAGAAGATCTGGCTGACGAAATTGCCGCCGCCCAGGTCGGTGTCGGTCAGCGACAGCGCGACGCTTTCGGTGCGATTCTGTGCCGACTTGCCCGGCGGATCACCGCGCACCGCGGTCGTCGGCACGCCGAGCGTGCGGTTGCCCGCGCGCGCGATATAGTCGCCGTCGCCCTTAAGTTCGAAGCGGCTCGCGATCAGGTCAAGCCGCGCCGACGGCGAGAGTTCGTAGCCGAGGCGTGCGAAGAGCGAGAGCGTATTCGAATCCTGCGTCTCGCCCTGCGTCAGGTTGATGCCGATGCGGCGCCCCTCGCCGTCGTAGAAGGCGCCGCGCTTTTCGAACGCCGCGCCGACGGTCGCATCGAAGCGCCCGGCCTTATACTGGAACAGGCCGCCGACCTTGCCGCCGAGACCGTCCTTGCTGAAACCATCGTCGGCGGTTCCCTGAAGCAGGAAGCGGCCCGAGAGGCCGTTCTGCTTCGGCGCGCCGACGGTGACCTGATTGACGATGCCGCCAGTGCCGCCGATGCCCTGGAGTGCGTTCGAGCCATAGATCAGCTCGACGCGGTCGACGAAAAAGCCGTCGATCGTGAAGCCGTCGCGGCTGCCGTCGCGCATCGGGGTCGACTGCGGAATGCCGTTGATCGCATAGAGCGGCGAGCGGCCGCGCAGCGTCTCGCCGGCGCCCGACAGTTTTTGCCGCGTCGGTGAAAAGCTGGGGGTCAGCGTCGCGACCGCGTCGGTCACCGAACCCGAAATCGCCAACTGCTGGTCGAGGCTGTCCTTGCCGATCACGTCGATCGTCAGCGGCAGTGCATTGGGCGGCAGGATCGTGCGCGCCGCGGTGACGATGATCGCATCTTCGCCCTCGGTCGTGTCGGCCTCGGATGCGGCGTCCTGTGCGAAAGCGGGCGTGGACAGCGCGGTACTGAAGAGCGCCGCCGCGATCATTTTGCGATTCATTCTCAACTCCTGTTAGGAGGCGCGGCTAATGAGATCGACTCGCATATGCAAGAGCGAATGCACGCTACGCGGCACTTTCGCCAACTTCCACCAACCGGATCGAAAATATCGCCACGGCGCTGCAAGCGCTGCTATCACTGCGACCATGCGGGAAAAGGAACTGCGCTTCGCCCTGATTTGCTACGGCGGCATCAGCCTTGCCGTCTATATGCACGGCATCACCAAGGAAGTCTGGCGGCTCGCCGCGGCGTCGCGCGCCTTTCACGACGGCACGGCGCAGGACGGATCGGGCGCGGTCTATCGCGACCTGCTCGCCGCCATCGCGCGGCACGGCAGCGTCAAGCTACGCGTGCTTCCCGACATTGTCGCGGGGGCGAGCGCGGGCGGGATCAACGGCGTCTTTCTGGCGCATGCGCTGGCGGCGGGCAAATCGCTCGATCCGCTGACCGAGCTGTGGCTCGCCGATGCCGACGTCGACAGCCTGCTCGATCCCGATGCGCGCCCACTTTCCGCCTTGACCAAATTCTGGGCGGTGCCGATTGCCGGCTGGGCGATGAAGCGGCGCGGCAACGCCATCGACCGCACCGTCGGCGAAGGCGCGCAGGACGAGGTGCGCGCGAAACTGTCGCGCTTCGTACGCGCGCGCTGGTTCGAACCGCCGTTCGGCGGCGAGACCTTCTCGAACCTGCTCTTCGATGCGTTCGACGCGATGGACGCGGGGCCGCAGGGACCGTCGCTTGTGCCCGCGGGGCAGCCGGTCGACCTGATCGTCTCGGTGACCGATTTTGCCGGACACAAGGAGGAGCTGACGCTCAACAGCCCGCCGCGGGTGACCGAGCAGGAGCATCGGCTGATCATGCAGTTCCGCGATATCGGCCGCGCGGGCAAGCGGCTCGACGACGTTCCCGCGCTCGTCGCGGCGGCGCGCGCGACCGCGAGCTTCCCCGGCGCCTTTCCGCCCTTCACGCTGCGCGAGATCGACCGTGTGCTCGAAAAACGCGGTGTCGAATGGCCCGGCCGCGACGATTTCATTCGCACCCAGCTGCCGCGCGACGCGGCGAGCGACCCCGCCGACCGCGTGCTGATCGACGGCGCGGTGCTCGCCAACGCTCCCTTCCGCCCAGCCATCGCCGCGCTCAAGCAGCGCCCGGCGCGGCGCGAGATCGACCGGCGCTTCATCTATATCGACCCCAAACCCGACTATCATGCGATCAGTATCGGCAAGCCGGCGAACGGCGAAGGCGCCGGGCTGCCGGGCTTTATGCCGACGATCCTCGGCGCGTTGTCGGCGATCCCGCGCGAGCAGCCGCTGTCTCTTATACACATCTCCGAGCCCACGAGACACTGAGCGATCTC
>CAUUIU010000173.1:0-6855 GCA_963545025.1 uncultured Sphingopyxis sp.
GACCAGGAATATCGCGAGATAGAAGCCCGAAAAGCTGATCGCATAGACATAGGGCCAGGCCGCAAAGATCGCGCCACCGCCGAGGATGAGCCAGACTTGGTGGCCCTCCCACGTCGGTGCGATGCTGTTGATCGCAAGCCGCCGTTCCTCGTCGTTCCGCGCGATAAAGGGCAGCAGCGCCGCCACCCCGAGGTCGAAGCCGTCGGTGAGGGCGAAGCCGATCAACAGCACGCCCATCAGCAGCCACCAGATCAGGCGGAGGCTTTCATAGTCGAAGGGTATCGCCATTTCGGTCCTCCTTATTCGGCGGGCAGCGGGGCATAGCCCGCGCCCGCCTTCGCGTCGGCAGTGGTTCCCGCCGCCGCGCGACTGGGCTCGGGGCCCTTGCGGATGCTCGCGAGCATCAACCGCACCTCGATAAAGGCGAGCACGCTATAGAGCAGGGTGAAGGCCGCGATCGTCGTCCATACTTGCGCCACCGTAAGGCTCGACGCGCCGAGGAAGGTCGGCAGCACGCCCTCGATCGCCCAGGGCTGGCGGCCATATTCGGCGAGCACCCAGCCCATTTCGATCGCGATCCACGGAAGTGGAATAATCAGGACTGCCGTTCGCAGGAACCATTTCACATCGAAGCGTCGGACCGTCACATAGTAGAATGCGAGGGCGAAAAAGCCGATGAAGAAGAAGCCGAGGCCCGCCATGAAGCGGAACAGCCAGAAGGTCACGGGGACGTTCGGGACAGTATCCCAGGCAGCCTTCATCACATGGTCGTGCGTCGCTTCCCGTGGATCGCTGACATAGCGTTTCAGCAGCATCGCATAGCCAAGGTCACTGCGATGCTCCTCGAACCGCGCGCGCGCGGCGTCGTTGGTGCGGTCGACCTTCAAATCCTCGAGCGCGCCATAGGCGAGCGTGCCGCTCTCGATGCGTTCCTGGGCATGGAGGACCAGTTCGTTGATCCCCTGAACCTGCCCGGTCAGGCTGCGCGTCGAGATAAGCCCAAGTACGTAGGGAATCTTGATCTCGTAATGCGTCGTGCGGTCCTTGACCGACGGAAAGCCGATCAAGGTCAGGCCCGCGGGTGCCTTTTCGGTGTGCCACATGGCCTCGATCGCGGCGAGCTTCATCTTCTGGTTGTCGGTGAGCGCATAGCCCGATTCGTCGCCAAGGACGACGACCGAGAGCGAGGAGGCGAGGCCGAAGGCGGCGGCGACCGTCATCGATCGCTTCGCCAGCGCGGTAAAGCGCCCGCGCAGCAGATACCAGGCCGAAATACCGACGACGAAGACCGAGGCGGTGACATAGCCGGCGCTGACGGTATGAACGAATTTCGCCTGGGCGACGGGATTGAACAGCACCGAATAGAAATCGGTGACCTCCATCCGCATCGTGTCGGTGTTGAAGCGCGATCCGACGGGATTTTGCATCCAGCCGTTGGCGATCAGGATCCACAGCGCCGACAGGTTCGATCCCAAGGCGACGAGGAAGGTGACGAACAGATGCGCCCGTTTGGACAATTTGTCCCAGCCGAAGAACATCAGGCCGACGAAGGTCGCCTCGAGGAAGAAGGCCATCAGTCCCTCGATCGCGAGCGGCGCGCCGAAAATGTCGCCGACATAATGCGAGTAATAGGACCAGTTCATCCCGAACTCGAACTCCATCGTCAGGCCGGTCGCCACCCCGAGGACGAAGTTGATGCCGAACAGCTTGGCCCAGAAGCGCGTGATCGTGCGCCATATCTCGCGTTCGGTAATGACATAGATGCTCTCCATGATCACCAGCATGAACGACAGGCCCAGCGTGAGCGGGACGAAGAGAAAATGATACATCGCCGTCAGCGCGAATTGCAGACGGGAAAGCTCGACAACGGCGAGATCCATAGCGTCACTCCTGGAACAGCGACTCGGCGGCGCACCGCTTGGCTTGCGGCTACGTCAATTACTGAATATAGGAATGTATGAATATTAGAGAAATGTCAACTATGGATCGTTCATCGTCTCCCGTCGTTTCTGCCAGCCCTTCCGCCGTGGCGGCATGGGTGTGCGACGCGCTGGCGGCTGTTCTCTTTGCGCTGGCACTGGCGCAGCTTTTGTCGCTTCAAATCAGCCGCGAAATCGGCGGTGGTGGCGAAACCGGATGGGGCTGGGGGCTGCTGCTGATCGCTGCGGCCCTGCTGCGCGGCGGCGCACAGGGCGCCGCAGCACTGTTCGGCCAGCGCGCGGCGGCGGTGGCCACCGCCGCCCTCCGCGCCCGCTTAGCGCCGGCCTTGATGACGAGCGCGACAGCGCGGGGGCGAATCGTCGGTGAAGACGCCGAGCTTGCGATCGCCGGGATCGACCGCATCGAGCCCTATCTCGCGCGCTTCCTGCCCCTGCGCCGCGCGGCGATGCTGTCGCCGCTGCTGATCGCGCTTGCGGCCTTTTTTGCCAGCTGGGTGTCCGCGGCGATCCTGCTTGCCACACTGATCCCGTTTGGGTTTGGCATGGCGCTCGCGGGCGGTGCCGCGCGCAAGGCGAGCGATGATCAGTTCGGCGCGCTTGCGCGCCTCGGTGGCCTGTTCGTCGATCGCGTTCGGGCCTTGCCGTTGATTCTTTCCTTTGGTGCGGAAGAGCGCGTCGCGCGGCATATCGGAGCCGCGGCGAGCGATTTGGCGGAGCGAACGCTCGGCGTGCTCCGGATCG
Organism: uncultured Sphingopyxis sp.; assembly: GCA_963545025.1. Lineage (GTDB taxonomy): Bacteria > Pseudomonadota > Alphaproteobacteria > Sphingomonadales > Sphingomonadaceae > Sphingopyxis. The sequence continues at coordinate 2,682 of CAUUIU010000173.1, forward strand.
CATTCATGTCGAGCGCGATTCTGGAGTTTTTCAGCGCGCTGGCGGTCGCCCTCGTCGCCGTCTATTGCGGCTTCGCCTTGCTGGGGCTTTTGCCGTTTGCGCCGCCCGAACGGCTCGATTTCGTCCGCGCCTTCTTTGTCCTCGCGCTGGCGCCTGAATATTATATGGGGATGCGCCGACTCGCCGCCGCATATCATGACAAGCAGCAGGGAGAAGCTGCTCTCGCCGCGCTGGCGCAAGAAGAACGGAAAATTTCCGAACGTATCGAGAACCCGCCGAGGACAATGGTGACGACGCTGGCGCTCGCGGATCTCGTCGTGCGCCATCCGGGCGGGGTCGCGATCGGTTCCGTCGACGCCGCCTGGCCGGCGACCGGTCTCCATGTCATGACCGGCCCCAGCGGGGCCGGAAAAACCAGCCTGCTCCGTGCGCTGATCGGGCAGGTGCCGATCGAGCGTGGACAGATCTGCCTCGACACCGTCGCGGTCGACCCGTGTGCGCTGGCGGCGACCTGTGGCTGGTCTGGGCAGCGCGCATTGCTTCTGCCAGCGACGCTGCGTGCCAACCTGCTCCTGTCCCGTTGGGGCGTAGCCGATGCAGACGCGCTCGATCTTCTCGATGCGGTGGGACTTGGCGGGCTGATCGCGGATCGTGGCGGAGGCCTCGACTGGTCGATAAACGACCGTGGCAGCGGGCTGTCGGGGGGCGAGCGGCGGCGCATCGGTCTGGTGCGCGCGCTTCTTGCGCCGCGCCCGATCCTCTTGCTCGACGAGCCGACGGCCGATCTCGATCGCGCCGCAGCAGAATCGATTGTCGCGCTGCTCGTCCGGACGGGGCGGGACAGGCTGATCGTCACGGCGACGCATGACCCGCTGCTCGTCGCCGCCGCGGACAGCCGGATCGCCCTGCCATGATCGAAGACATGATCCGTACAGCGCGCGCGCGGCAACGCCGCGCCGTTGCGTCGGGCATGATCGCCGCCGCGGTCGCCGCGCTGTCGGCGATCGGGCTGCTCGCGGTTTCGGGCTGGTTCCTGACCGGCGCGGCGCTGGCCGGATTGGGTGGCGTGGCCGCGGTCCAGGCGTTCAACTATCTGATTCCCAGCGCCGCAATCCGCGGCCTTGCCATCCTCCGCACCCTGTCGCGCTATGGCGAACGCCTGTTCAGCCACCGGGCGATGCTGTTCGCGCTCGCCGATGTCCGTACCCGGCTGTTTGCGCGGCTGGTCGCCGCGCCGCCTGCTGCGGCGCTCCGGTTCAATCGTGGCGAGGTGGCGGCGCGGCTCGGGAGCGATGTCGAAGCGCTCGAGGAGGCGCTGCTGCGCACGACGCTGGCGCCCTCGGGTATCGCGACACTGATCGGCGCGCTGGCGCTCGCGGCGTTCGCGGGAATCATCGCCGTTCTGGCCCTGTGCGCCGCCGCCGCGACGAGCCTGCTCCTGGCGCGATGGATCGGTGCGCGGTGGCTGGCGCCCGCGCTCGACGCCGAGCGGGACGCGACGGGGCAATTGATCCGGCAATATGTCGATCTTGCCACCGGGGGCGACGACATTCTGGTTTATGCGCTCGACGATGACGTGCGCGCCGCGCTCGGCGATGCCCAGGATGGGCTGCACCAGGCGCGCGTCGCGATGGTACGGGCCGATGCGGCGCTCGGAACCGGTCATTGGTTGGCGACCGGAATGGTCGTGGCGGCGATTGTACTGTTCAGTGCGGCGCCGGCGCCGCTGGTCGCGCTGTCGTCGCTCGCCGCAGCGGCGTCGATGGAAATTGTCGGCGCGCTTGTCCGGCTCGATCTCCAGCGCTGGAAAAGTCGGGGCGCTCGTGAACGGCTGGATGTCATGTTCCCGGTGCCGTCCGCGCCGGTACCGCCGCCGCCGGTCGACTTATCGGCTGCGATCGTGATCGACAGGCATCGTATCGCGCGAGGCGACCGCTTTGCAGTGACCGGCGCGTCGGGCAGCGGCAAGACGCGGCTCATCGAAACGCTCGCGGGGCTGCGAAACGACGCGCCTCAATCGATCGAAATAGCGAGGGTGCCAGTCGCAGATTTGCCGCTGTCCGACCGTCGGTCGCTATTCGCGCTGGCGGCGCAGGATGCGTCGATGATTGCCGGGACGGTTGCCGACAATCTTGCTCTTGCGCGCCCCGGCATCACCCGCGCCGCCATGGCCGAGGCGTTGTTCAGCGCCGGACTCGACGACGTCGTGGCCACCCTCCCGGGCGGCCTAGACTGCTGGCTCGGTGATGACGGCGCGCGGCTTTCGGGCGGGCAGCGCAGACGCCTCTCGCTCGCGCGTGCGCTCCTCGCCGATCGACCTTTCCTGCTGCTCGACGAGCCGAGCGAAGGCCTTGATCTCGACACCGAGGGATTGCTGGTCGCACGATTGCGCGGCTGGCTTGATGCGACGGGCACGGGATTGATTATCGTCAGTCACCGGCTGGCGATGCTTGAACTGGCGGACCGCCGGATGGCGTTACAGAGCGATTAACGGAGAACCCGCGCAAAGTGGGCGGCGCTGTCGGCGCCGCCGTGCTGGCCCATTGGGCTCGCGGTGCGCGGGTCGAACTGGTCGGCGAGTGCGCGGATTGGTACGAGCGCGTCAGATTTAAGGCGATAAAATATCTGCTTGGCGTCGCGGCGCGTTTCGACGATCCGGGCGTTGCGCAGCACGCCGAGCTGTTGGCTGAGCAACGGCTGGCCGACGCCGGTGGCGCTTTCGATCTGGCCGACGGCGAGTTCGGTGTCGCGGATCGCGAAAATCAGCTTCAGGCGGACCGGGTGGGCGAGCACGCGGAGCAGATCGACGAGGTCATCGTCGATGACCGGTACCGCGGGCGAGACGGGCGTCATTCGGGCTCGTCGGGGGTCAACCGGTAGAACCAGCGCGTCGCGGTTTTGCCGCTCAGCGCGTCGCGGGCAAGCAGGCCAGGCGGGGCGAGGATGTCCCGGCCGGGACTCCATCCTTCGGGCGTCATGGCCAATCCGTCGCTGGTGCGCTGGAGCGCGGCGACGGTACGTAACATTTCCTCGACCGAGCGGCCGACGCTGAGCGGATAGGCGGTCAGCGCGCGGACGACACCCTCCGGATCGATGAAATAGGACGCGCGCACGGCAGCGGCGCTGCGCGAATCCTGATCCACCATGCCAAAGGCCGTCGCTATCTCCAGCGACGGATCCTCGATGATCGGAAAGGTTACCGTGACTCCTAGGTCGTCGTGTATCGCGCGGACCCATGCGAGATGCGAGAAGAGGCTGTCGACCGAATGGGCCACGAGTTCGCAGCCCAGCGCCGCGAAACGGTCTGCCGCGCGCGCGAGCGCGACAAACTCACTGGTGCAGACCGGCGTGAAGTCGCCGGGGTGCGAGAAGAGCAGCAGCCATTTCCCGCGATAGTCGCTGAGCCGCAGCGGACCAGTCGTGCTGCGCGCGATGAAATCGGGCGCAGCGTCGCCGATGCGGAGCGGTCGATGGAGCGGGCGTGGAGTGAGATCTTCGGGCATCGGAATCCTTTTCCCACACCTTTCTACACACTTCTCTATATCATGTAAATGACAACTATGATACCCAGCCAAAGCTGCTCGCGCTCTGATATAGCATATAGGTAGCCACTGCGAGCACCAGCAGTGCGAACAGGCTGTTGAGACGTCCGGTCGTCGCCGACAGCCGCTGTGCCCCCTTCATGCCCAACCAGCTGCCGAGCGCACCGCCCGCGACGAACAGGCCGGCGAGCGGCCAGTCGATCAGACCCGACCACGCATAGTTCGCGGCAGTGGTCAGGCCGAAGGCGGTGACCGCGACGAGGGACGTGCCGACGGCATTGATCATCGGCATGCCCGTCGCGGCGACTATGCCCGGGACGATCAGAAAGCCGCCGCCGATTCCGAAAAATCCGCTGAACGCACCGCTGCCGAGCCCGTAGCCGAGCAGACGCGGTGCATTTTCACGGCTGATACGTACTGCAGGATCGCCCGCTTGTCCGCGCCGGAGAAGCATGACGCCCGCGATCATGACCATCAGTAGCGCGAAGAGGAAGAGTAGCTTATCGCCGTCGAAACTCTTGCCAAGCGTCGATCCGGCCAGCGCGCCGACGACCCCGGCGGCGGCGAATGTGGTGCCACACGGCCCTGTCTCTTATACACATCTCCGAGCCCACGAGACACTGAGCGATCTC
>CAUUIU010000174.1:0-6723 GCA_963545025.1 uncultured Sphingopyxis sp.
CGACCGCGCGCTGATCTTCACCCGCACCAAGCATGGCGCCGACCGCGTCGTGCGTCACCTCGCGGGCGCAGGCATCAAGGCAATGGCGATCCATGGCAACAAGAGCCAGTCGCAGCGCACCCACGCGCTGCAGGCGTTCCGCTCGGGCGACATCAAGCTGCTCGTCGCGACCGACATCGCCGCGCGCGGCATCGACGTGTCGGGCGTCAGCCATGTGATCAACTTCGAGATCCCGAACGTTCCCGAACAATATGTCCACCGCATCGGCCGCACCGCGCGCGCCGGCGCCGAGGGCAAGGCGATCAGCTTCATCGCGCCCGACGAGCGCCCGTATATGCGCGATATCGAGCGCGTGACGCGGAGCAAGTCCGAGCCGATGCCGCTGCCCGAGAATTTCAACGAGATGGTGCGCAACCTGCCGAAGCCGGCGCAGCCGCCGCGCGACACCGGCAGCCAGGGCCGCAACCCGCAGCGTCAGCGCGACGAAGCGCTGCGCGGCCGCGGTCCGGGCAAGCCGGGCGGCGATCGTGGCCCGCGGCGCGACGGTGCAGCCGGTGAAGGCGCCGAAGGCCAGCGCAAGCGCCGCTTTCGCCCGCGCAACAAGAGCGTCGGCGCGCACAAGGGCGCGGTGAAGCGCGTCGGCTGACGCTCTAGGCGATTATCTCTTCCGGTCGTGCTGAGCTTGTCGAAGCACCGCTCTTTCCTCTAGCATCGCGCAAGAGGAAGAACGGCCCTTCGACAGGCTCAGGGCGAACAGGGGAAGAGGATGACCGAAGATATCGCGGCAGCGATCGACACCCGCCAAAGCGAGCGAAAGGTCATCCTGGCCTCCTCGCTCGGCACGGTCTTCGAATGGTATGATTTCTACCTCTACGGCCTGCTCGCGACCGTCATTTCGGCGCAGTTCTTTTCGGGCGTCAACGAAACCACCGGTTTCATCTTCGCGCTCGCCGCCTTTGCCGCGGGCTTTGCGGTAAGGCCCTTCGGGGCGCTGGTGTTCGGCCGCATCGGCGACCTTGTCGGGCGCAAAAACACCTTCCTCGTCACCATGGGCCTGATGGGCGCGTCGACCTTTCTTGTCGGCATCCTGCCCAGCTATGCTTCGATCGGCGTCGCCGCGCCGATCCTCCTCGTCGTGCTGCGCCTCGTCCAGGGGCTCGCGCTCGGCGGCGAATATGGCGGCGCTGCGACCTATGTCGCCGAACATGCGCCCGAGGGGAAGCGCGGCCTCTTCACCAGCTTCATCCAGACCACCGCGACGCTCGGCCTGTTCGCGGCGCTCGGCGTCGTCATCGTCATCCGCTCGGTGTTGGGCGAGGCGGCGTTTGCCGACTGGGGCTGGCGCATACCGTTCCTGATCTCGATCATCCTGCTCGGCGTGTCGCTGTGGATCCGTCTCCAGCTCGAGGAAAGCCCGGTCTTCAAACAGATGAAGGAGGAGGGCACGACGTCGAAGGCGCCGTTGACCGAAGCCTTCGGTCGCTGGGCGAACCTCAAATGGGTGATCGTCGCGCTGTTCGGGGCGGTCGCCGGACAAGCCGTCGTCTGGTACTCGGGTCAATTCTACGCGCTTTTCTTCCTCGAAAAGACGCTGAAGGTCGACGGCGCGACCGCAAACATCCTCATCGCCATCGCGCTCGCGCTCGGCACGCCTTTCTTCATCCTCTTCGGCTGGCTCAGCGACAAGATCGGGCGCAAGCCGATCATCCTCGCGGGCTGCGCGCTTGCCGCGCTCACCTATTTTCCGGCGTTTCAGATGCTCACCGCTGCCGCCAATCCCGCGATGGCCAAAGCGCAGCAGAGCGCCGCGGTCACCGTCAACGCCGATCCCGGCACCTGCGCTTTCCAGTTCGATCCGGTGGGCAAGGAAAAGTTCGAAAGCACCGGCTGCGATATCGCCAAATCGGCGCTCGCCAAGGCCGGCGTCAGCTACACCAGCGCCATCCGCCCGCGCCGCACCGGCGAAGCCGCCGACGTGTGGATCGGCGACCGCGTGCTGATCGCGCCCGAGCCGTGGCGCCTGGCCGAGGAAGACCGGGCGGCTGCCGCCGACGCGTTCCGCAAGGACCTCGCCGCCGCGACCGCCGCCGCCGGCTATCCCGCCAAGGCCGATCTTGACGCGATGAACAAGCCGCTGGTCGTCGCGATTCTCTTCTATCTCGTGCTGCTCGTGACGATGGTATACGGCCCGATCGCGGCGCTGCTCGTCGAGCTGTTCCCCAGCCGCATCCGCTACACCGCCATGTCCTTGCCCTATCATATCGGAAACGGTTGGTTCGGCGGCTTCCTGCCGACGACGGCGTTCGCAATGGTCGCGGCGACGGGCAATATCTATTACGGCCTCTGGTATCCCGTCGTCGTCGCGGTGATCACGCTGGTCATCGGCCTTTTCTTCCTTCCCGAGACCTTCCGACGCAAGATCCACGAATAGCCCGCGCGATTGACGCGCGGGGTCTGCGCGCTAGGGTCGCGGCGGATATGGGGTGGGTAATATGGCGATAATCGACGACGACGAATTCGAACCTTTGCCGCCCCGGCGGCCGATGCTCCGGCGCAAGCGGGTGCTCATTCCGATCGGCATTCTCGTCGCGATTGTCGTCGCTTTCCTGCTGCTTCGCACATCGGACACCGACCGCGACGAAATGATCGCGAAATATAGCGGACCCGCAGGAGCCTTCGTCGCGGGTCCGGCCGGACAGCGCATCCACTACCGCGATCAGGGCCAGCGGAGCGGCCCGGCGATCATCCTGGTCCACGGCGCGAACGCCAGCCTTCATACCTGGGAGCCGCTGGTCGAGCGGCTCGGCCCCGACTACCGGGTCGTCACGCTCGATCTGCCGGGGCACGGCCTGACCGGTGCCACTCCCGACACAGACTATTCGGCCGAGGGCATGATGGCCGCGGTCGATGTCGTCGCGGCCAAGCTCGGGCTCGATCATTTCATCCTCGGCGGCAATTCGATGGGCGGCTGGGTCGCATGGCGCTACGCGCTTTCCCGGCCCGATCGCGTCGACGCGCTGCTGCTGCTCGACGCGAGCGGCATGCCGCTGCGCAAGGGAGAGAAGGCGCCGCCGTCGAACGTCGGCTTTCGCGTACTCGAATATCCCTTCGGCCGCTGGCTCGCGACGCAGATCACCCCGCGCATGCTGGTCGAGGAATCGCTGCGCGGGTCGGTCGAGAAGCAGGAGATCGTCGATGACGCGATGATCGACCGTTATTGGGAATTGCTGCGTTTCCCCGGCAACCGCGAGGCGACGGTGATGCGTTCGCGGATGAACCGCGAACCCGCGATGGCGGCCGAGGTCGGGAAGATCAAGGCCCCGACGTTGATCCTGTTCGGCGACAAGGACCGGCTGATCAATCCGAGCGCCGCGCAGACCTTTCACGAGCGGATCGCCGGTTCCGAAGTGGTGATCGAGAAGGGCATCGGTCATCTGCCGATGGAGGAAGCGCCCGACGCGACCGCCAACGCGATCGCCGATTTCCTCAAGCGGCGGCTTGTGCCGCGTTCTGACCGTCCAGAAACGAACTGATCCGCGCGGCGGTCGCCGCCGCGTGGGTGAAGGGGAAGAGGTGTGACCCCGGCACCACTTCCAGCACCGCGCCGTCGATCAGGTCGGCGATCACCTGTCCGTGGCCGGCAGGAACGACACCGTCGCGTTCGCCCATCAGGATCAAGGTCGGGATTTTCAGCGTCGGCAGCATCGCCGCGCTCGTCCAGCCCGCCATCGCCATCGTCTGATAGGCAAGGCCGAGCGGCGTCGCGGTCGGCAACTTAAGGCCGCTTGCCAGCATATCGTCGTCGAGCAGCGCCGCCCAGCCGATGCCGGGCGCGCCGACGCTGGGCGTCGTCGCCATCAGCACCAGCCGCCGCACGCGCCCAGGAAATTGTACCGCCATCTGCTGCGCCAGCGCGCCGCCCCAGCTGAAGCCCGCGATATCGATCGTCCGTTGGCCGAAGCGGTCGGCGATTTCCATGACGATCGCCGCCATCGTCGGCGCGCCATAGGGCAGCAGTGCATCGGGCGATCCGCCGACCCCCGGCATGTCGAGCGTCCATATCTCGCGCCCCGGTATCTGGGTCAGCAGCGGCGCGGCGGCGGCGATATCGGCGCCGATGCCGTTGAGGAACAACAAGGGCGTGCCCACCGCGCCCGCCCGCCAGCGCGCAACGCGCAGGTTGAGGCCATAGACATGTTCGGTGCTGATGGCGGGGCGCCCGCTGATCCTCGTCATACGATGAGCCTTGGCATGTTTCGGTGACGGACGGAAGTCCGCCGCGCGGGCCTCAACCCTGCGGCTCGGCCGCCGCGGCACGTGCCGCCTGTTCATAGCGCAGCGAGTCGAAGATCTTGGCGCCGGCCAGGAACACCGCGCCGCTGCACGCGAGCATCAGCAATTTGCCGCCGACGCCGGGGTAATGCTCGACATAGGCCACCCCCCGCGCCATCGCGCCCATCGCAAGGGCATAGATGATCAGGCAGGCCTCGAACCTGGTCTTGATGACGAACAGGCGTCCGATTTTTTTCAGCATCACCATCTATCCAGCAAGAGCTGTGCCAGTGGCGCAAATCGGGGATTCGGTCCGGCCGGCTTATGGTAAACTGTAAGTTAATCCGACAAATTAGGGAAGTGGGGAGAGATGCCGCTCCCGGCCTCACGACAGTTCAGATCGCGAGCCGCTCGACCTCTGACAAGGCGCTCAGCTTGATCATCAGGATGAATTTTTCGAGCGTATCGTTGCTCGCGCCCTTCAATGCCGTCTCGATTCCAGGATCGCTATGCAGCATATGGGTGAGCACGATTTCGAATTCGGCGTTTCCCGATCCAGTCTTCGCCAGATTCTGGACCTGGTCCCCGGGCCGGGTGCGCAGCACCGCCAGCGCGTTTGCGCTCCACGCAGGATTGCCGAGTTGGCTGGCCAGCGTGTCGGCGGCAAAACGCATAGCGGCCGAGCCATTGGCGTGCAGCGCGCTGTCGATCGACCAGCGGTTCGGGCGTGCGCACTGATCGACAGCGTTTTTCAGCGCCTCGATATCGGCGTCGGTGCGCGGACGCTTGGCCAAGACCGCTGCACCGATGGATGAGCGAACGTCGGGCTTCACCGCGTTGTAAACGCAGTCTCCCGGATTGGCCGATTGCATCATCAGTAACAGGGCGGGGATCAGGATCGACATTGCGGGAGGCCTATCGTGATCGCTGCGCCCGCACAAGTGCCGCGGAATTCGTCGCCGTACGGCGACTTCAAAGCGGTGGCCTTGTTGCGTTGCAATGCTATGGTGTTGCGATGAAAACCTGCATCGGTGCCTTGCTATTACTTGGGTTGACGGCCTGCTCCGCCGACAAAGGCGCGACCATGGCGCTGGCGACCCGATTGGTGGACGACGGCGGACAGGCTTTGTCGCAACAGCAACGCGAAGCCTATATCGGCTGCGGCGTCACCGCGCTGTCGAACCTTCCCGACGCGAAAATCGATGCCGCGCTCAAGGCGCCCGATGCGCCGGCGATCTGGGACATTCTCGGCAGTGAGGCGCTCGACGCCTATGTCAAAACCTGCCGCGAAGCCGGACCGCGGCCCGCGGCCTGATCTCAACTGCGCCGGTTCCACAGCGCATAGGCAAGCGATATGGGCAACGCCACGAGCAAGTAGGCGATCGGCGCCACGAGCCCCCACACGACCATCGCGCCAAAGTCCAGGCGCCCGGGATTGCCATGGATTTCGGGATCATAATTTGCCGGGACTTCGGTCGGGAAGGCCATGATCGATCCCGCCAGGATGAAGCAGACGAGTGGCACCAGGCCGAGGCGAAGCAGCCACCAGCGTGCCGCAAAGGGTTTGCCCAGAATCGCGCCGAACGAAAGGCTGATCAGCAGGATCGCGGTCGGCAGCAGGATCAGCAGCAGGGTCATAGGGTTCCGCTAGGTTAGTTCGCTCAGGTCCAATGCGTCGAGCAGTGCCGCGCGCGCGCGGCGCACATCCGATGCCAGCGCCGGAGACGCGAGGTCGGCGATGCCGATCGCCTCGGGCCAGTGCGCCGCGACGACCTCCGCGATCCGGTCGAGCTTCGCTCCGTCGGCCATGAAGCGCGGATCGACGGCCCCCGGATCCGCAACGACGCGGAGCCGCAGACAGGCAGGGCCGCCGCCGTTGGCCATCGACTGGCGGACGTCGACGGGGAAGAGCTGACGGATCGGGCCGTTGCCCGCGACATGCGCCTCCAGCCATTGCCACACCGGAGCCGTCTCGCGCGCTTCGGTCGGCAGGATCAGCCCCATGCCGCCGTCGTCGGGCAGGCTGACGAGCTGTGCATTGAACAGATAGGATTTAATCGCATCGGGCAGGCCGACCGCCTGGGCGGGCACTTCGACGATCTCGACCTCGGGAAAGGCGGCGCGGATCTGGGCATGCGCGGCCGCGCGGTCGTGAAAGGCGCTTTCGTGGGTGAACAGCACGTGCTCGTTGGCGACCGCAACGACGTCGTTGTGGAAGGCGCCGGCCTGAATCGCGATATCCGACTGACGGAGGAACAGGGTGCGCTCCGGATCGAGCCGGTGACGACGTGCGATGGCCTTTGATGCGTCGAGGTGCTGGCGCGCGGGAAAACGACCGCCGCCGACGCCAAAAACGAAGATTTCGATGCCCGGCGCATCGTGTCCGTCGCACAACCGCATATGGCTGTCTCTTATACACATCTGACGCTGCCGACGAAGCTAGAAGTGTAG
>CAUUIU010000175.1:0-6688 GCA_963545025.1 uncultured Sphingopyxis sp.
CAGCAACCCCAAGCTGATCCCCGGCGGCTTTGCCAATTACAGCCTGACCATTTCGGCGCCCGCAACCACTAGTCCGACGGCGGGCAGCGTCATCGTTACCGACGCACTGCCGACCAATCTCAGCCTGTTCGTCGGCACCTATGCGCCCGGACCGGGGCCGGTGGGTTTCGCCGCAGGGGCGAGCGGCCTCACCTACAGCTTCACCAGCCTGTCGAACGCCGCCGACGACCTGTCCTTTTCGAACAATGGCGGCGTGACCTGGACCTATGCGCCGGTCGCCGATGCCAATGGCGTCGATGCCAATGTCACCCATGTCCGCGTCAATCCCAAGGGCAGCATGGCGCCGGGATCGAGCTTCACGATCAACCTGCGGGCGATGGTGAAATAGACGCGGCAACAGCCGATTGTATTTTGTACCGAACCGTATAATGGCGCGACATGAGCACGCGCACCGCCTCCGACAGCGACGATCCCATCGTCGAAAATCGCGACCAGCTCGCGGCCCCCATGATCAAGGGCGAAAAGCCTAGGGACCGCTGGCGCATCGGCACCGAGCACGAAAAATTCGTCTATCGCACCGCCGACCATCGCGCGCCCAGCTATGACGAACCCGGCGGCATCCACGACCTGCTGATGGCGCTCACGCGCTTCGGCTGGGAACCGGTACTCGAAGGCGGCAAGGTCATCGCGCTGTCGGGCAGCGACGGCGCGGTCAGCCTCGAACCCGCAGGGCAGCTCGAATTGTCGGGCGCGCCGCTCGAAAATCTGCACCAGACCTGCGCCGAAACCGGCCGCCACCTGAAGCAGGTGAAAGAGATTGGCGCCGAACTCGGCCTCGGCTTCCTCGGCGTCGGCATGTGGCCCGACAAGACGCGCGCAGAGCTGCCGATCATGCCCAAGGGCCGCTACAAGATCATGCGCGACCATATGCCGCGGGTCGGCAGCATGGGGCTCGACATGATGCTGCGCACCTGCACGATCCAGACCAACCTCGACTATGCGAGCGAGGCCGACATGGTGCAGAAATTCCGCGTTTCGCTGGCGCTCCAGCCGCTCGCGACCGCGCTCTTCGCCGCGTCGCCTTTCACCGAGGGCAAGCCCAACGGCTATATGTCGTACCGCAGCCATATCTGGACCGACACCGACCCCGCGCGCACCGGCATGCTGCCCTTCGTGTTCGAGGACGGCTTCGGATATGAACGTTACGTCGACTATATGCTCGACGTGCCGATGTATTTCGTCTTTCGCGACGGCAAATATATCGACGCCGCGGGGCAGAGCTTTCGCGATTTCCTCAGGGGGGAGCTGCCTGCGCTTCCGGGCGAGAAGCCGCGCCTCTCCGACTGGAACGACCATCTCTCGACCGCCTTCCCCGAAGTGCGTTTGAAGAGCTTCCTCGAAATGCGCGGCGCCGATGGCGGACCATGGAACCGCATCTGCGCGCTTCCCGCGCTCTGGGTCGGGCTGCTCTACGATCAGGCTGCGCTCGATGCGGCGTGGGATCTGGTCAAGGGTTGGAGCATCGAGGAACAGCAGACTTTGCGCGATGCCGTCCCCAGCGAAGGCCTCGACGCCCCGGCGCCGGGCGGCGGCACCGTCGGCGACCTCGCCCACCGCGTCCTCGACATCGCCGCCGCGGGACTAGCGGCGCGCGGCGAGGTCAATTCGATGGGCGACAATGAAGTCGGCTTCCTCGAACCGCTGCGCCGCATCGCCAAGAGCGGGAAATCCCCGGCGCATGACCTGCTCGACCGTTATGAGGGGCCGTGGGCTCACAATCTGTCGAAGATCTATGACGAATTGAGCTTCTAAGGGACAGTTCAGCCCCCAAAGTGCAGCAAATACGCAACACTGCTGACATGAAAGTCAGCGGCAAGCGCTTCGGCGATTGATCGCGCGCGCCGCGAGCGCCAAAGAGCACTTGGTTTTTAGCCTCTCCCATCATCAACTCTGTTTCAGGAAGCTCGCCCATGCGCCATTTTCCTTCCGCTACCGCTATAGCTTTTGCCCTCGCCTCCGCGGCGTGGGCCGTCCCCGCCGCCGCGCAGGACACATCGACCACCCCCGCCGCTGAAGACAGCGGACTCGGCGACATCATCGTCACCGCACAGCGCCGCGAAGAAAGCCTGCAGGACGTGCCGGTTTCGGTCAGCGTGCTGTCGGGCGACACGCTCGGCGCGATCACCTCGTCGGGTTCCGACGTGCGCGTGCTCGCGGGCCGCGTCCCCAGCCTCAATATCGAAAGCTCGTTCGGCCGCACCTTCCCGCGCTTCTATATCCGCGGCCTCGGCAACACCGACTTCGACCTCAACGCTTCGCAGCCGGTCAGCCTCGTCTATGACGACGTCGTGCTCGAGAATCCGATTCTCAAGGGCTTCCCGATCTTCGACCTCGACCGCGTCGAAGTCCTCCGCGGGCCGCAGGGCACATTGTTCGGCCGCAACACCCCCGCGGGCATCGTCAAGTTTGACACCGTCAAGCCGGGCAAAACCGGCGGCTATGCCAAGGTCAGCTATGGCCGCTACGGCACCAGCCAGGTCGAGGTCGCTGCCGGCGCCGCCGACGACAATGGCTTCTCGGTTCGCCTCTCGACGCTGTTCCAGCACCGCGACGACTGGGTCGACAATGTCGCGACGACGGCGAACAAGGATCTTGGCGGCTATGATGACATCGCCGCGCGCCTCCAGCTCCAATATGAAAGCGGCCCCTTCACGGGCCGCCTGATCGGTCAGGTCCGCGTGTATGACGGCTCGGCGATCATTTTCCGCGCCAACACGCAGGTTCCGGGCAGCAACAAGCTCGTCGGCCTCGGCGGCGCGGGCACCGAATTCGAGCGCGACAAGGTTTATCAGGACGGCCTCAATTTCCAGAAGCTCGACACCTATAATGTCGGACTGAACCTTGAATATGATTTCGGCGCGGTGACGCTCTATTCGATCACCTCCTACTGGAACGGCAATTTCCGCAGCCGCGGCGACATCGACGGCGGCTTCGGCGCGGTGTTCCTGCCGGTGTCGGGTCCGGGCCTGATCCCCTTCCAGGCGCAGAGCCAGGACAATGTGCCGAGCCTCGACCAGTTCACGCAGGAAGTGCGCGTCGCCTCGAACAACAGCGGCGGGCTCGGCTATCAGTTCGGCGCGTTCTATTTCGACGAAGGCCTCGACATCACCAGCTTCGAATTCGGCGGCCCGACCGACGCGACCCCGTCGGCGATCGCGGTGCAGCGTCAGGACAGCGAAGCTTACGGCATCTTCGGCTCGGTCAATTACGAGTTCGACAATGGCTTCAAGCTGCAGGCCGGCGCACGCTACAACCATGACACGCGCGATTTCGTCGCGTCGCGTCCGGTCGAGACGCGCCCGCCCTTCGTTGTCAGCCCGAACACCCCGGTCCCGCCGCAGGCCGCGACGGTCAAGGGCAAGCTGCTGACCTGGGACGCCAGCGCGACCTATGAGGCATCGGACGCCCTCACCCTCTATGCCCGCGTCGCACGCGGCTATCGCGCCCCGTCGGTGCAGGGCCGCCTGACCTTCTCGCGCACCATCTCGACCGCCGATCAGGAAGAGACGATGTCGTATGAAGCCGGCATCAAGACCGCCTTCCTCGACGACCGCGTCCGCTTCAACCTGACCGGCTATTATTTCGACACCAAGGATCTTCAGCTGACCGCGGTCGGCGGCACGTCGAACGTGGCCAGCCTTCTCAACGTCGACGCCAAGGGCCACGGGATCGAAGCCGAGCTGCAGGCAGCGCCCGCGCGCGGCCTGACCTTCTCGGTCGGCGGGGCCTGGAACGTCGCCGAAATCGACGACACCAACGCCTTCGTCGCGGGTTGCGGCTCCGCGACGCCGTGCACCGTGCTCGATCCGGTCCGTCCGGGCAGCCCCGGCATCTTCTCGATCGACGGCAACCAGTTGCCGCAGTCGCCGAAGTGGACGCTGAACTGGACCGCGGGTTATGAATTCCCGGTCGGCAATGGCGCCGTCTATGCCTTCACCGACTGGTATTACCGCTCGAAGGTCCAGTTCTTCCTCTATCAGTCGGTCGAATTCTCGGACGACAAGATGATCGAGGGCGGGCTGCGCGTCGGCTACCGCACCGACAAATTCGATGTCGCGGGCTTCGTCCGCAACATCACCAACGACGCGTCGCCGACCGGCGGCATCGATTTCAACAACATCACCAGCTACGTCAACGAACCCCGCATCTGGGGCGTCGAGGCGAGCGTGAAGTTCTGATCGGAAAATCCTCCCCGTGCCCGAAGGGCATGGGGAGGGGGACCGTTCGCGAAGCGAATGGTGGAGGGGCTGCGACGTCGCGTCCTTGCCCCTCCGTCAGCCCTATGGGCTGCCACCTCCCGATCGATCCGCGACAGGGAGGATCGAATCGATTCAGGCGACCGGTCCCACCCGTGGATCGGGTTCGAGCCGGATCAGCGGGCGCCTGCGCCCCGTCAGCTTCGCAAAGAAGCGCGGCACCAGCGCATGGTCCTGCGCCCAGTTCCAATAAGCCACATAGGCCGGATCGGCGAGGAGATGCTTCTCCTCGGTCTTGGCACGCCAGTAATAGACCCCGCTGACCAGCCCGAGCAGCACGACATTGCGGACACCCTCGATCCAGCCGCCCGCGGTGACGAGGAAGGGCAGCGAGCCGACCCACCAGCTCAGATTCTTCGAAATATAGGCCGGGTGCCGCGTGAAGGCGTAGGGTCCATGGGTGATCACCCCGCGGTGGGTCAGGTTCGAAAAGCGGATGCCGAACGCCATCGTCGCCCAGCTGTAGATCGCGGTGAGCGCGACCAGCACGACGCCCCAGGCGATCAGCAGCCCCTCATGCCCTTCCAGCCAATAGCCCCAGTCGGAGCCGTTCACCTGATAATCGAGCGGACCGCCGTTCATCAGGATGAAAGGCGGATAGCAGATCAGCGCCGCGACCCACGCCATGCCATAGGGATTGGCGGTGCGGATATGCGAATCGAGCGGTTTCAGCGTCAGGATATAACCCACGGTCGCGACATGGACGTCGACGAGGTAGAGCAGGTTGATCGCCCACAGCCCCGTCATATACGGGTTGGCGAGCACCTCGTTCATCGGCACCGTCACGAGGGCCGAGAAATTGCCCGGCACGATCGACAGCATGAAGGCGGTGAAAAATCCCTTCACCCCCCAGGCGCGCAGATGATGCCCGATCGCACGGCCATCGACCGGTTGCCCCGGCGAAATGAGCCAGCGGCCGAACTGGTAACAGCCATCGCGCGGCTCGATCATCCGGCGGTCGAGCCACAGCATATAGGGCACCGACACGAGCAGCAGCCACGGCGCGACCTGTTCGAGCAGGTTCATCGAAAAGGCGTAATTGCCCTCCCAATAATAGCGCATCGTTGCGTAAGTGAAAGCGATCAGCCCCCAGGTCGCCCACAGGCCGGCGAGCTTGGTCAGGCTGATATCGATCGTTTCGCGCCACGGGCGGCGCAGCGACCAGTCGATACCGGTCGATGGATTGCGGTGCACCTTGTCGATAAAAACTGACCACAGCACCATCGGGACGCCGCAGGCGAGCACGCTCAGAACCGCCGAACTCGGCCCATTGAGCGGCCCGCGATTGCCCCAGTCGATGCCGAGCATGGCGGCAAGCTGCGGCGCATAGCGCGCGAGCAGCAGATAAGAAATCAAACCGATCAACCCAACGATGCCGACCCCGGCACTGACCGCCGAACGCGGACGCTGCGCGCTTGCAGGCACCTGTTCTTCCACGGCATTCGGGCCTTCGGCGGGGGAGATTTGGGGCATATGGGTCACCACTCTCTCTTAGGAGGAAATGGTAAGCAAGCCGTCAATGTTAACAGGCGATTCGCCGGGCGAAATCCAGCCAAAATGGCACTAGTTGCATGTTTTGACACCGTTCACCGCGAGTCCTTTTCGACTCGGCGCGAGTCGCCTTCCAAAGATTCGCAAGAGCGGAGTTAGCCTGATACAGCGCCCATCAATCGGGGCGGAGGGCTCCTAAATACAACAAGATGGGGTCGCCACTTGTCATCGAAAACCTCGGGCCTGCGCGATTTGCGCCAGCGCGTCGCTGCGCTGTTTCAGGACCATGAAATCTTCGTTCGCACGCACGGTCATGTCCGGTTTTTGCGTGTCAGCGCCGTCTGGCAAAAGCGCGTTGCGCTGATCGCCGGTGCGGTGCTGCTCGCCTGGGCCGCAATCACGCTTGCCATCGTCATCAACCAGCTGCTCACCGCCGACGAACGCGCGGCGGTTGCGCAGCAGCAGGCCGCAGCCTCCGCTTCGGAAGCGCGCATTGCGCGCTACCGCGACAATGTCGCCGAAACCGCCGCCGACCTCGAAGAGCGTCAGGAACAGCTCGAACAATGGTCGAAAGTCCATTTCGGCGTCGAGCCCGCGGCGGTCACTCCCGAAGCCGGCACCGAAACCCCGGCCGCCGCCGCGCCGCTGAAAACCAGCACGGTGATCGACCCCAATCTGCCGCCCGAAGCGCAGATCCTCGCCCGCCTCGAAGCGCGGCAGGAAGATTTCGCCACCCGCCTGCTCAGCGCGGTCAACGACCGCGCCGCCAAGGCCGAAGTCGCCGTCGCGCAGCTCGGGATGGACCCCAAGTCGCTCGTCCGCAACGCCGCGGCCGGCCGCGGTGGTCCGTTCATTCCCTATCGAGGCCGCATGGGCAAGGC
>CAUUIU010000176.1:0-6650 GCA_963545025.1 uncultured Sphingopyxis sp.
TACACTTCTAGCTTCGTCGGCAGCGTCAGATGTGTATAAGAGACAGGACGCACCCGGCGCGGTAGCGACATTGCCGGTCTTTCCGCCCTGGGGCTTCGCGCTGGCGATGTTCGGCGGGCTGTGGCTGCTCTTGTGGCAAACGGGCTGGCGTTGGGCGGGCGCGGCGCCGGCCGCGATCGGCCTGGCGGCGCTGCTCGCGCAGCCGCGCCCAGACCTGCTGGTTACCGGCGACGGCCGCCATATCGCGGCGGCGGTGCCCGGTGGCGGCTATGCGCTGCTGCGCGACCAGGCGGGGGACTATATCCGCGATTCGATGAGCGAAGCGGCGGGCGTCGACACGCCGCTCGCGGCGTTGGCCGAGCTCGACCATGTCGCCTGCAACCGCGATTTCTGCCGCTGGGGGCAGGGCGAGGGGAGCGTACGGCGCGTCATATTGGCATCGCGTGGGCGTGACCGGATCGAGGGCGCCGACATGGCGGCCGCTTGTGCTTCAGCTGACGTCGTGATCAGCGACCGCTGGCTGCCGCGCGAATGTGTCGGACGCTGGTTGACGATCGACCGCGACAGCCTCTCGACGAGCGGGGGGCTCGCACTCTATCTGGGTGAAAAGCCGAAGGCCGTCGCCGCGCTAACCGCGGGCGACGGCCATCCGTGGCGCAATGCGCCGCAAGTCAGTGGTAACGACGAAGCAGTCCCGACAGCCGACCTTGCACGATGACCCGCTCGGCGGGATAGCGCTGCGGCTCATAAGCACTGTTGGCAGGATCGAGGCGTATCATCTTGCCTTCGCGGCGGAAATATTTGAGCGTCGCGTCCTGTCCATCGACCAGCGCGACCACAATATCGCCCTCGCGCGCGGTGCTCGCCTTTTGGATCAAGGCATAGTCGCCGTCGAAGATGCCCGCCTCGACCATCGAATCACCCGAGACCTCGAGCGCATAATGTTCGCCCGACCCGAGCAGGGCGGCAGGAACGGCGAGATTGTTGTGATCCTCGAACGCCTCGATCGGAACGCCCGCGGCGATCTTGCCGTGCAGCGGCACCTCGACAATGTCGTTGGCGGCGATCGGGCGCATGGCGGGAGCGGGCTTGCGCAGCGGCACGACATTCTCGCGCGACGGCGGTGACGCCGTCTTGCCTTCGGGCACCTTGATCACTTCCAGCGCGCGGGCGCGGTTGGGGAGGCGGCGGAGAAAGCCGCGTTCCTCGAGCGCGCTGATCAGGCGGTGAATGCCCGATTTCGACTTGAGGCCCAGCGCCTCCTTCATCTCTTCGAACGATGGCGAAATGCCGCTCGCGTCGAGCTTCTGCTGGATGAAATGAAGCAGTTCATGCTGCTTGGCGGTCAACATCGATCATTCTCCGTCAGGACCCAAACCGGACATAATGAGAACGATAGTGGAACAGAGCGGAACTTGTCAAGCGATGACGAGATAGTCCGCCGTGGCCCCCGCATCGCGCGGCGGCGCGCCGATTTCGCGGATGAGCAGCGCATTGGCCGCTGCGAGGGGCAGGGTCCGGCCGCTTTCCTGACCGATCAGCGGCGTGAGCAGCCCGTTTTCGAGTCGTGCGCGCAGATAGTCGCGGCGCCGGTCGCCGGCGGGCAAGGCGGTTGCGAGCGGCGCCTTCTGGATTTCAGGCAGCGGATCGCGCGCGCCGGCGAGATGGCGAACGAGCGGGAGCAGGAACAGAGTGGCGGTGACGAAGGCCGACGAAGGGTTGCCCGGGAGGCCGAGCAGCACCGTATCGCCGATCATTCCCGCGATCAGCGGCTTGCCCGGGCGCATCGCGATCCGCCAGAAATCAAGCCTTCCGCCGGCGTCTTCGAGCGCGCCCCGGACATGGTCGTGATCGCCGACCGAGGCGCCGCCGACGGTCACGATGACGTCGTGACGTCGCGCCAATTCCTTGAGAACCTTGGCAAGTGTTGCGCGGTCGTCGCGGATGTGATGCGGCAGAACCGGCGTGGCGGTTTCGCCCGAGAGCATCGCGGCGAGCATCACGCTGTTGCTGTCGGGGATTTGCCCCGGGGCGAGCGGGCGCCCCGGCTGGACGAGCTCGTCGCCCGTCGTGACGATCGCAACGCGCGGGCGGCTGCCGATCGTGAGCTGACCGGCGCCGCCCATAGCAGCGGTGGCGATTGCGCCGGGGGTGAGGCGCGATCCGGCGGCGAGGAGGCGTGCGCCAATGGCGAAGTCGGCTGCACGGTCGCGAATATGCCGGCCGCGCGTGCCAGGGCCGTCGCCGGTCAAAGTCAGATTATTGCCCTCGGCCGCGACATCCTCCTGCACGACGACGGTGTCGGCACCTGCAGGAAGCATGGCTCCTGTGAAGATCCGTGCTGCTTCGCCGGCCTGCACGGCTCGCTCGGGCGCTGCGCCCGCGGCGACCTCTCCGGCGATCGTCCAGGGGCCCGGAAGATCGTCGAAGCGGATCGCATAGCCATCCATCGCTGACAGCGCCGCCGTCGGCTGATCGCGCTCGGCGATGATATCGTTTGAAAGATAGCGGCCAAGCGACTCAGACAGCGCGACTTTTTCGGAAGCGAGCGGCGCGCACAGTGCCAGCAGCCGATCCTGCGCCTGCTCGACCGGGAGCAGGCCGCTCATTCCGCGCGCCAGTCGCCCGAGCGGCCGCCGCTTTTTTCGAGCAGGCGGATGTCGCCGAGGATCATCGCACGGTCGAGCGCCTTGGCCATGTCGTAGAGGGTCAGGAGCGCGACAGATGCTGCGGTCAGCGCTTCCATCTCGACCCCGGTCGGCCCGGTCGTCGCGGCGGTGGCGCGAACCGAAATGCCGTCCGTCTCCCATTCGAACTCGACCGACACTCTGGTCAGCGCGAGCGGATGGCAGAGCGGTATGAGATCGGCGGTGCGCTTGGCGGCCATGATGCCGGCAATACGCGCGGTCGAGAGAACATCGCCCTTGGGGGCATTGCCGCTGCGGATCGCCTCGAGCGCTTCGGCCGCCATGCTGATGCGACCGCTTGCGACGGCGCGGCGCTCGGTGGCCGGCTTGGCGCCGACGTCGACCATATGCGCGGCGCCGGTTTCGTCGAGATGAGTCGGTTTGTTGGACATGCGGCGCGAGCGAAGCAAGACCGGGCGGGAATGGCAAGGGAGATCATGGTTGAGTGCCGCGACGGGATGTCGAAACGACCCGTTGTGAACATTTGCAGGCCAGCGTAATCTTTCCGAAATCACGAGAGAAAACCGAGGGCAAGCTTATGGGAAAGCTACGAATATTAGGCGACAATTCAAGAGTCTGCCAAGGGAAGGCCGATTAACTTGAGGGCACGATTTTTCCGCTATCCGGGCGCCCCGACCGCACGATTAATGGGTGCGGACGCTTGCTCGAAGGCTGTGATGGGGACGATGTCGCTCACTCGCCTGACCGCCGCCGTGATGGTCCTCTCCGGCGCCGGCTGTGTAGCCTCTTTCACCGCCAACGCTTACGAGCAGGTAAGCACCGTCATGGAGCTTGGCGGGACCAGACTCGCGGTCTCGCCTCAGGAAATGAGGGCGTTGTCGAACCTTGGTATCATGGCGCGAGGCGGGCAGAAGGCTCTTCAGGACCGTGCGTTGGCCGAAGCACGGCGCATCGCGAACAGCCGCGACGCTCGCCACGCTTTGGCGCTTTACGAACTGGAGATTGGCGGTCGGCGCGGCGACGAAGCGATGCGCGCGAAGGCGCTGGACGCGCTGATCGCCAGCCAGCTTACCGGGCGTGACAGGCTGCCGGGTCATTTGGCGGCTCGCGGGCAAATCGCCTATCGGGCGGGTGATTTCGACACGGCCGGAAGACTCTGGGCGCGATTGGCCGAACTGACGCCGTCCGATCCCGACGTGTTCGCCAATCTCGCACAGGTCCGGCTGGCGCAGGAAGACGCGCCTGGAGCTATGGACCTGCTCACGCGCGCTATCGCAGCGCGCGAAGTGTCTGGCCAATCGGCTTCGGAGGGGTGGTATCGGCAACGGTTGAGCATTGCCCAGCAAGGTAATCTTGTGGTGCCGGGTATCGACGCCGCGCGCGCGCTCGTCAGCACCTACCCGACGCCAGAAAATTGGCGCGTGGCATTGCTCGTATACCGGCAGCTTGCAACGCCCGAGGAAACGCTCGAAATCGATCTTCTCCGCCTGATGCGCCACGTCGGCGCCCTTGCTCAGGCGGCTGAATATCAGCGTATGGCCCAATTGCTGCGGCAATCCGGTGAGCCGTTGGAGGCGAGGTCGGTGCTCGACGAAGGGGTGGAACGCCGCCTGCTCGACGTCAGCGCCTCGCCGACGCGCGAGATCGTTGCCGAAGTGGATCGGGCTGTTGCCAAGGCGCCAACCGGATTGGCGATAAGGCCCGAGCAGCCTAACAAGGCCGGTGTGCAGGTCCGGCTGGGGATGTCGCGGCTTTTCGCCGGCCAGCGAACCGAGGCGGAGGTGGCGTTCCGCTCGGCGGCGGGAGATCCGGCGGCGAGAGGCTATGCCGATCTTGCTTTTTTCTGGCTGACATTTCTGGAGCAGGGGCAGCCTGTGCGCGCGGCGGAATCCTAGCCTTCGAGCAGCGCCCGTGTTGCCGCCGTGACGTCGCTCTGGCGCATCAGGCTTTCGCCGACGAGGAACGCATTTACACCGCTTTTTGCGAGGCGCTGGCAATCGGCATGGCTGGCGATGCCGCTTTAGCCAACGAGCAAAGTGCCGGGCGTGACCAGCTTTGCAAGGCGTTCGGTGACCCCGAGATCGGTTTCGAAGCTGCGCAGGTCGCGGTTGTTGACCCCTATCAGCCGCGATTTGAGCTGGGTCAGCGCGCGGTCGAGTTCGGCTTCGTCATGGACCTCGACAAGCACGTCCATGCCGCGGTCGACAGCGGCCGCCTCGATCTCGCGCATCGCGCCGTCGTCGAGCGCGGCGACGATGATCAGGATCGCATCGGCGCCGATCGACCGTGCTTCGGCGACCTGCCAAGGGTCGATCATGAAGTCCTTGCGGAGAACGGGCAGGTCGCAGGCGGTGCGCGCGGCGATGAGGAATTCCTCATGCCCCTGAAAATAGGGCGCGTCGGTGAGGACCGAGAGGCAGGCCGCGCCGCCCGCAGCATAGGCGCGGGCATGGTCTGCGGGGTTGAAATCTTCGCGAATCAATCCTTTGGATGGCGAAGCTTTCTTGATTTCTGCGATGAGGGCATAGCCGCCGGCATCGATCTTGCGTTGCAAGGCCGCCTGAAAGCCGCGCACCGGACCGCCATCGATGCCGTCGAGGGCATCGATCGAATAGGCCGTGCGCCGCTGTGCGACTTCTTCGGCCTTGGTGGCGAGGATCTGCGTCAACTTGTTCATTTATAGGCGATCCAGCAATTGAGGAGCGCGTTGGCAAGCCCCTTGTCGATGGCTTCGGCGGCTTCCTCGACGCCATCGACGAGATTGTCGGCCGCCCCCGCGACGACAAGTGCCTCGGCGGCGTTGTAGAGCACCGCGTCGCGATAGGCGCTTTTCTCGCCCAACAGCAGGCTACGGAGCGCCTGGGCGTTCTCGGTCGCATCGCCGCCGCGGATCGCCGCGATCGGGTGTGTGGGCAGGCCGGCGTCGGCAGCGACGCTACGCTGCATGCGGACACCTTCGGCCGTCACGACCGCTACCTCGTTGCCGCCGGCGAGCGACAATTCGTCGAGGCCCTCGTCACCCGAAATGACGCGCGAATGTTCGGTACCGAGATGATGGAGCGCCTCGGCATAGACCGGGACATAGGCGGGGCGCGCGATGCCGACGAGCTGGCGCGTGACGCGGGCGGGATTCGCCAGCGGTCCCATCAGGTTGAAGATGGTGCGGCGGCCGATCGCCTTGCGGATCGGCATGATGCGCTTCATCGCTGGATGATGATGCGCGGCGAAGAGGAAGCAGATGCCGAGATCGGCAAGCTGTGTCTCGGCCATTTGCGCCGCACGCTCCATATCGAGGCCGAGCGCTTCGAGCGTGTCGGCGGCGCCAGCTTTCGAGGAGGCGGCCCGATTTCCGTGCTTTGCGACCGGAACCTCGCACGCCGCAACGACGATCGCGACTGCTGTCGAAACGTTAAGCGTGTGATGGCCGTCGCCGCCGGTGCCGCAGACGTCGATCGCGCCCGCCGGGGCGTTGATCGGGATCATGCGTTCGCGCATCGCCTGTGCGGCGGCGGCGATTTCGACCATCGTCTCGCCGCGGTCGGAGAGGGCGATCAGAAATTCGGCGATATTCTCGTCACTGGCCGCGCCGTCGAGCATCGCCGCGAACGCGCTCGCCGCTTCGTCATGATCCAGCAGCGCGGCGGGATCGGGAAGCGGGCCGAAGCGGCTCATGCCGCCTGTCGTGCGGCGACCGGCAGCCCGGCAAGGGCGAGGAAATTCGCCAGCATCGCGTGGCCATGTTCGGTCGCGATGCTTTCGGGGTGGAATTGCACGCCGTGGATCGGCAGCTCGGAATGGCGGAAGCCCATCACCGCGCCATCGTCGCTGGTCGCGTTGATGACGAGGCTTTCGGGAATGTCGACGACCTCGAGGCTGTGATAGCGCGTCGCAGTGAGCGGCGAGGGCAGGTCGGCGAACAGCCCGCTGCCGTCGTGGCAGACGGGCGAGGTCTTGCCCTGTCTCTTATACACATCTCCGAGCCCACGAGACACTGAGCGATCT
>CAUUIU010000177.1:0-6547 GCA_963545025.1 uncultured Sphingopyxis sp.
CTTATAACCGATCGACGAGACCGGCAGGTCGGTCACCGCGAGCATCTGGCGGGCATGCCCCAATCGCTCGTTGGCGATCGCGTCGGCAACGGTGCAATCGAACAATTCGCGAAAGCCCCGGGTCAGCTTCGCGCGGTTGAGCCCACAATCGCGCGCGATCGCGTCGAGCGTCAGCTTCTCGGGCCAACGCTCATCGATCAGCCGCCGCGCCGCCATCAATCGCTCGCTGTCGGCCATCGACAGGCCGCCGTCGGGGCTGACCGGGACGAGGCGGCCCTGCGCGACGAGGTGGATCGTCTCGCACAGCAATTCGATGCTCTTCGCGAGGCAATAGGGCGTCCGTAAGGCTTCGGCCGCGACACAATCGCGGATCGTCAGGCCGATCGTGCGCAGCGGCACCGGCAGGTGAAACGCATCCTCGTCGCCGAGCGGCAGCGGACCTTCGTGCAGCCGCTCGCACGCCGCGCGCGCGACGATGAAGACCAGCCGGTTGCTCGCGGCGTCGCGGTCGAGCCGCGCGCTCGTCGGCGCTGCGACATAGTGGCAGGTCGCCGCCGGCGCATCGGTGCCGAAGCGGATGACGAAAGCCACCGCATCCTCGGGCCAGCGTGCCTCACCGACAGCGCCGGCGCCGATGAAGCTGAGCATTTCGGGCGAAACCTCGATGCAGCGCATGGTGGGGTCGATGCTCATGCGATGTCTTCCTTTCCATGGGTGGCGCTCGCCGGCGCGTTGCGCATCGCGATGACGAAGGCGATCAACGATGCGACGCTCACCCCGACACCGACGATCGCGAGCGCTGGCGCCAGATGAGCCTCGCCGCCGAGCTCGTCGGCGACCAACGTCACCAGAACCGGCGCGAGACCGAAGCCGATCAGGCCCGCGATCGAGATGAAGGCGCCGATGCAGAGGCCGCGCAGCTCGTTGGGGATCAGCACCGTCAGCGCGACCGAGGTCACCAGCCCGGTGATCGACCCGAACAGGATCAGCGCGCCGATCGCGATCATGAACCCTGTCGCATCGCCCATCACCGGAAACAACGCCGCCGGAATGCCGCATGCCGCTGCGATGATCGCACCGATCAACAGGCCGCCGCGCCGTCCGCTCTTCTGGCCGAGGTCGGCGGCGATACCGCCAAGGATCGCGCCGGCGATGCCCGCGATCAGCACGATCAGCCCCAGCCAGCCGGCGAAGATTTCGGGGGCGATCCCGTAATTGCGCTGCAACACCGGCGCGGCCCAGATCGACGCCGCGGCATCGGCCATCACCACGCTGGTTTGCCCGGCGAACAGCGGCGCCAGAAACGCCCGCCGCGCCATCAGTTCGCGCAGCACGACACGGAAAGGCGCGCCGGCTTCCGCCTCGACCTCGCGCCGCGCGGGTTCGCGCATGAACAATAGCGGCAGGCACAAGGCGACGCTGACCAGCGCGAGAATGACGTGCGTCGAGCGCCACGCGACATCGCTCACGAACCCCAGCGTCAGCCCGCCCGCGACGATCAGCCCCAGAATCCAGCCGGTCAGCGCAAAGGCGCCGGCCTGGCCGACGCTCTTGCCCAGATTGACGATCAGCAGCGCACGGCCGCGCTCGGCGGGCAGGCAATAGTCGGCGGTCAGCGACAGCGCAGCGGTCAGCGCCCCGGTCGTTCCGATCCCCGTCAGCATGCGCGCCGCGAACAGCGTCGCCGTGCCGTCCGCGAAGCCGGTCCATGCGGTGCCGATCGTCCAGATCAGCGCGAAGAGGATCAGCAGCCGGACGCGGTGTGTGCGGTCGACCAATATGCCGATCGGGATCGAGAAGAGGACGAGCGGTACCGCGGCGCTGACCCCCTGGATCAGCCCCAGCATCTTGTCGCTGAGGCCGAGTTCGGCCTTGGCGGCCTCCTGCACGATGCTGAACGAATTCATCATCGTGAAGCCGGCGGCCATCGCCAGCGCCATCGCGATCAGCGGGAAGATCGAGCGCGCGAACGAAGGCGCGGGCGCTTCGAGAGGAAGGTCGTTGTTTTCGACGAAGGCAAGACTGGTCATGCCGGCGTTCCCTGAACGGGGGTGAGGGTGAAGATCTTGCCCGGGTTGAAAAGATTCTTGGGGTCGAGCGCGCGCTTTATCAGCCGCATCATATCGACCGCGTCGCCCAGCTCGTCGACCAGGCAATCCTGCTTGCCCAGCCCGATGCCATGTTCGCCGGTGCAGGTACCGTCCATTGCGAGCGCGCGCTGAACCAGCTTTTTGTTGATCGCTTCGACCTCGGCCATTTCCTCGGGCGAATTGGGGTCGAGCGAAAAGACGACGTGGAAATTGCCGTCGCCGACATGTCCCAGGATCGTCGCCGGGATCGGCGACTTGTCGAGGTCCGCGCGCGTCTCGGTGATGCACTCGGCAAGCCGGCTGATCGGCACGCAGACGTCGGTCGCCCAGCCCACCGCGCCTTGCCGCAGATTGACCGCGGCATAATAGGCCTCGTGCCGCGCTTTCCACAATCTGGTGCGTTCCTCAGGCAGGTTCGACCAGCGGAACTCGCCGCCGCCGTTGGCGCTCGCCAGTTCGCTCACCGTCGCGACCTGTTCGTCGACATAGGCGGGCGAGCCGTGGAATTCGAAGAACAAGGTCGTCAGTTCGGGATAGTCGAGCTTCGACCAGATGTTGACCGCGCGCATCTGCAAATCGTCGAGGATTTCGACGCGCGCCAGCGGCACGCCGATCTGGATCGACTGCACCACCGTATCGATCGCGCCTTGCAGCGTGTCGAAACTGCATACCGCCGACGAGATGGCTTCGGGAATGCCGTGCAGGCGCAGCGTGACTTCGGTGATGATTCCCAGCGTGCCTTCGGACCCGATCATCAGCCGCGTTAGGTCGTAACCCGCCGCCGACTTGCGCGCGCGGCGCGCGGTGCGAACGATCCGCCCGTCGGGGGTGACGATCTTCAGGTTCAGGATCGCCTCGCGCATCGTGCCGTAACGCACCGCGTTGGTCCCCGACGCGCGCGTCGCGGCCATGCCGCCGATCGTCGCATTGGCGCCGGGATCGATCGGAAAGAACAGCCCCATGTCGCGCAGATGTTCGTTGAGCTGTTCGCGGCGGACGCCCGCCTCGACGGTGCAGTCAAAATCCTCGGCATTGACCGCGACGATCCGGTCCATCTCCGACAGGTCGACCGTCACCCCGCCGCGTACCGGGATCGTGTTGCCCTCGATCGACGTGCCCGCGCCAAAGGCGATGACCGGCACCTCATGCGCCACGCACAGCTTCACCAGCTCGGCGACCTCTTCGGTCGAGCGTGCGAACACCACCGCATCGGGAAGGACCGGGGTGAAGTGCGCCTCGCTGCCCCCGTGCTGCAGGCGCATGGCTTCACCCCGGTGGAGGCGCGGCCCGAACAGGCCTTCGAGCGCCTCCAGAAAGATCGCGGGCAGTTCGTTTCTCGCCGAAGCTGCGGTTGCTGAAATCGTCGTCACGGCATCCTCCAGGACGGCCACACGAATCGTCGTTCGCGGGTCTCTTGAGGAAACCTATATGATAGGTCAGACCTATATGATAGGTTTGTCGTGTCGCGGCGACTTTGCCGATCGGTCCGATCGCTTGGCCGATCGGCTCACCAGCAGCTGTAGCCTCCGTCGACGAGCACGACGCTGCCCGTCATCAGGCTTGCCGCGTCGCTGGCGAGAAAGGCGACGACCGACGCGACTTCTTCTACTTCGCCCAGCCGCGCCATCGGTGTGCCGTCGATCCAGCGGCGGTACATCTCGCCCTCCTTGTCGGCGAATTCGTTGAGCGGGGTGCGGATATAGGTCGGGGCCACTGCGTTGACGCGCACCCCGCGCCCCGCCCATTCGGCGGCGAGGCTCTTGGTGAGCTGGTGCACCGCGGCCTTCGACGCGTTGTAATAGCTTTGCGGCTGCGGCCTGTTGACGATGAAGCCCGACATCGACCCGACATTGACGATGCTGCCCCGTCCCGCCGCGAGCATGTGCCGCCCAAAGGCGCGCGCGCACCAGAAGCTGCCGTTCAGATTGACGTCGAGCACATTCAGCCAATGCGCGTCTTCGACCGCTTCGGCGGGGGTTTCGCTGCGCGCGATGCCCGCATTGTTGACCAAAATATCGATCGCGCCGGCCCGGTCGGCAACTTCCGCGACGCGCGCACTATCGGTGACGTCCATCACCGCGGTGTCGACCGCATAATCTTTCGCTGCCATCGCTGCGGCCGCCCTGTCCAGATCGTCGGCCCTCAAGTCGGCGATCGTCACCCGCGCCCCCAGCTCGGCCAGCGCCTCGACACACGCCAGCCCGATCCCGCTCGCGCCGCCGGTGACCAGCGCGCTGCGCCCGTCGAGCATCAGTCGTTCGATATACATTGGTCTCGCCTCTCAGGGCAGGAAGGGCGCGCAGGGCATGACCGGCTCGTCGATCGCGGCGCCGGCTTCCAGCTGATAGACCGTGCGCGTCTCCCGCGTGAACTCGCCCCACGGCAGGCTGCCGTCGCGCGCAAAGCCGACCCAGATCGCGTGGATGCGCGTCGCCAGCTCCTGCGGCGGCGCCTCGCCGGTCAGGCCTTCGGGGCCGGTTGTCGTCTCCAGCATATTGAAAACGAAGGGCAATTCCATCCCGTGGCACGCCCCCAGCTCGCCGCCGAACATCGGCGAGCGCCATTCGAACTCGTACATATGCGTGCGCCCGCGATGCTCCTCGGCAAAGCGCCGCGCCGGCCAGCGAAAGACCAGGTCGTTCATCGCCTCGAGCAACACCTGTCCAGGCTTCTTCCCGCTCCCCATGCCATAGGTCTTCAGAGTCTTCCGCGCCTGCGGGTGCGAGCGATGAAGCACATAGGTCGCCAGCCACTTCCCGAGCTTGTCGCGCACCCCGGTGGGCACGAGATAGAGGTTCATCTCCTCGGCATTGGTCCCGATCAGCACATCGACCTCGGCGCCGGCGCCTTGGCGCAGCGCATCGAGCGGCTTCACCGGCAGCACATCGTCGCCATGCACCGGCACGAACCGGCTGATCCCGAACACCGGTTCGCGCCCGTCACCATCGCGCAAATCGATACGTGCCGTAGGGGCGGATATTTTCTCAACAACATCAAGGGTTTGTGCGGGGCTAACGCTTGAGAACCCCTCTCGCGTCGGCGCGATACGCAGCAACTTCGCCAACTTCCGCACCAACCGCTGCGCCACCCCGATATCGCGCGTCATCCCGCCATGCCCGCTCTGCACGATCGCCCGCCGGAACAACCCCTTGGTCAGCGGCGAGGTGATCAGGTCCGAAATCGCCATCGCGCCCGCAGACTCGCCGAACAAGGTGATATTCTCCGGATCGCCGCCGAACGCGGCGGCATTGTCGCGCACCCAATGGATCGCGGCGGTCATGTCACGCAGGCCCAGGTTGGTGGGCACACCGGGGATCGGCAAAAAGCCCTCGACCCCGAGGCGGTAATTGATCGCGATGCAAACGACCCCCGACCGCGCAAAACCGCTGCCATCGCTGACCGGCACATTGTTGCTGCCAAGCACGAAACCGCCGCCGTGGATCCACAGCATCACGGGCAAGCCGTTCGCGTTGACGTCGGGCGTCCAGACATTGGCGGTGAGGAATTCGTCGCCTTCTTCCCAGCCGCTGCCGATGATCGCCACGACATCGAGACCGGGAAAAGGCTTGGTCCGCTGCGGTGCGGTGGGGCCCGCGTGCGTCGCATCGCGAATGCCGTCCCACGGCGCATGTGGCTGCGGATTTTCAAAGCGCGCCGCACCCACCGGCGGAGCGGCGTAAGGCACGCCGAGAAAGCGCGTTACGCCGCCCTCGCGTGTCCCGCTGATTTTACCCGCACGCATATCGACGATGACTTCGGCCAATCGATCCTCCCATGGCGCTTTGCATCCACCCTAACGCACGGCAAGCACCCGGCGAAGCTGGAGCGGCTTGCCCAGCGGCACAATAGCGATGCCGACCGGGCGGCGGGTCAGGACGCCAGCAGCTCGAACTCCGCCGTCGCCATCGTCCGGCCGTTGACGATCAGCTCGACTTCGTGGCGTCCGGGATGATGACGCCGCGTGGTGAAATCGCGGATCGTCTGGCGAACCGACAAGGCGATAGTGGCGCGCGAAGCGAGTTCGAAGGTCCTGAGCTTGAAGACCTTCGCCGCCGCCTTGCCGCTCGCCCGCGCATAATGGACGCGATAGTCGACGACGAGGCGTTGCATATCGTCGGCATCGGATCGCAGCTCGGCCGCGATCAGGATCTGGTCGCCGAGCCGCACCACCTGCGGCTCGATCGAAAAGCCGACCAGCGTCGCCGCGGCGCCGTCCGCGACGCCGATCAAGGCTAACGCGCGCGGTTCGCCCGCCTTGATCAGAGTTCGCAGCGCGTGACGGACGATCCACTTCGTGTGCGGATCTTCCTGCGACCAGCATGCCAGCCTGTTGAGCAGCCAGTCGGGGCGGTCCTTGGCGATATCGTTGAGATGGTTCGCCACCGACTTGCGGACATACAGGCTGGGGTCTGCCTCTGTCTCTTATACACATCTGACGCTGCCGACGAAGCTAGAAG
>CAUUIU010000178.1:0-6535 GCA_963545025.1 uncultured Sphingopyxis sp.
GTGCTTCCGTCATGGGCATTCGTCCCCGCCGGATAGGCCACGAGCTCCTCGCGGAGCGCGATCAGTCCGGCGTCGGCGCTCGCGTCGATCTGATGATCGAGCCGTTCGAGGATATGCGCCCGCCATTCGCCATGATTGACGATATGCGGTGCGAGTCCTTCGGGGTGCAGCGCGATGCGCAGCACGTTGACGGGAGGCTCGAAGAGCGCGGGTGCTGCGAGTTTCGCGAGGATTTCGACGGCATCGTTCGCCGCGATCATGTTCCAGTGCCGGTCGACCGCGAGCGCCGGATAGGGCTCATGCCCCTTCAGCACATGTTCGACGATGGACCTCATGCCCGCCATTTCATCGCTGTCGAGCGGGCGTTCCTGAAAGTCCGGGGCATAGCCGCCCGCGAGCAAAAGCGCGTTGCGCGCGCGGTGAGGAACCTCGAGGCAATCGGCGATCCGTTGCAGCATATGCGCGCTCGGTTTCGAGCGGCCGGTCTCGATGAAGCTCAGGTGCCGGGTCGAAATCTCGCTGTCGAGCGCGAGGTCCATCTGGCTCATGCGGCGGCGGACGCGCCATTCGCGAAGTTGTTCGCCAAGCGATGCGGGCTTCATCGTCATTCTCCTTCGTAACGGGAGCTATACCCGCGCCTTCGGTTTTTCCATTACCTCCGGCGTAATCGACGGCATTCCGTTTCGGGTTCAATTGAGACGGGTCGAAAGGAGAATCACTATGTCGATCCGCAACCTAAAGAATATTCTGATCATCGATGCCTTCACCGCCGCAGGCGTTTTCGTGGCGGGGGTTTTTGCCGCCGCACCGGTCGGCGGCTTGCTCGGTCTGCCGACCCATATCGTCGCGATCGGTGGCTGGATCTGTCTCGCCGCTGGCGTGCTGATGGTCGTCGCGGCGCTTCAGAAGGTGCCGAACGCGGGACTGGTGAAGCTGATCGCGCTCGGCAATCTTGGTTGGGTCGCGGCGAGCTTTGCGGTCGTTGCGACCTATGCGGACCAGATGACGGGCCTCGGCATCGTCGTCGTTGTCGTCCAGGCGCTCGGCGTCCTCGGCTTTGCCGTCCTCGAAGGGAAGGGCGCCGCCATACCGCGGTCGGTGGTCGTCTAACTCAGCGCATCGAGCCGGGCGAGGTCGATCCCGCCCGGCACCAGCATCACCGGGCAGGGCAGCGTGCCTGCATCCTGTCCGGTGAAGAAGGCGACGAGCGGCCCCGGGGCGCCGCTCGCTGCCGTTGCCAGCACCAGCGCCGCGATCTCGTCATTGGCGCGGATCACTTCGCACACCACTTCGGCGGGCTTGCCCGATTTCACCATGACCTGCGGGGTCAGATTGGCTTCCTGCGTCACCGTATCGGCCGCCGCGGCAACAAGCTGGTCGGCATGTTCGCGCGCTTCGGCCTCAATCGTCGCCTGCACCCCGCCGAACGCGACGAAATCCTGCGGCGGAATGATCGCCAGCACCATCACGCCGCCGCCCGTCCGCGCCGCGCGCCGCGCCGCAAAGCGCAGCGCCAGCGCGGCTTCGGGACTGTCGTCGATCACCACCAGATATGTCCGCATCGCCCCGACCCCTGTTCTGATTTGTCGAGGCGAGAGTGCTTCACATTCGTATGAAAGGCAAGTTTGGCCCGCTGGACCTTGACCAAAGCAAGGCTTATGGCGAGGAAGAATCCGTAGCGGCAGGCATCGCCTGCAAGACTGACAGGGACACGCCTAAACATGCCAATCGAACTCAAAATGCCCGCCCTCTCGCCGACGATGGAGGAGGGCACGCTCGCCAAATGGCTGGTGAAGGAGGGCGATACGGTCAAGTCGGGCGACCTGCTCGCCGAGATCGAAACCGACAAGGCGACGATGGAGTTCGAAGCGATCGACGAAGGTGTCGTCAGCCAGATTCTCGTCGCCGAAGGCACCGACAATGTGAAGGTCGGCACCGTGATCGCGGTGATCGCGGGTGACGGCGAGGATGCGGGGAGCGCCAAGGCTGCTTCCGCACCCGCGCCCGCCGCCGAACCCAAGGCCGAAGCTCCGGCGCCCGCGCCTGCTGCGACGCCGGCCCCGGCTCCCGCTCCGGCCACTGCGGCGCCCGCCGCATCGGCCGATCGCATCAAGGCAAGCCCGCTTGCCAAGCGCCTCGCCGCCGAGCAGGGCATCGACCTCAAGAGCCTGACCGGCACCGGCCCCGGCGGCCGCATCGTCAAGGCCGACCTCGAAGGCGCGCCCGCAGGCGCCGCAGCACCCGCTGCGCCCGCCGCGCCGGCGCCCGCCGCCGCTGCTCCGGCGGCAACTGCTCCCGCACCTGCGACCGCGGGTTCCATCCCCGATTTCGGCATTCCGCACGAGGACGAAAAACTCAGCGGCATGCGCAAGACGATCGCGCGCCGCCTGACGGAATCGATGCAGCAATCGCCGCACATCTACCTGACCGTCGACATTCGCCTCGACGCGCTGCTCAAGCTGCGCGGCGAGCTCAATGTCAGCCTCGAAAGCCGCGGCGTCAAGCTCAGCGTCAACGACATGCTGATCAAGGCGCTCGCGGTCGCGCTCGAACGCGTGCCCGCGTGCAACGTCAGCTTCGGCGGCGATGTGATGCGCCAGTACAAGCGCGCCGACATCTCGGTCGCGGTCAGCATCCCGGGCGGCCTGATCACCCCGATCATCACCGATGCTGGCGGCAAGTCGATGTCGAAGATATCGACGGAAATGTCCGAACTCGCCGCGAAGGCGAAGGAAGGCAAGCTCCAGCCCAGTGAATATCAGGGCGGCACCGCCTCGATCTCGAACATGGGCATGATGGGGATCAAGCAGTTCACCGCGGTGATCAACCCGCCGCAGGGCATGATCATGGCGATCGGCGCGGGCGAGAAGCGGCCCTATGTGGTCGACGACGCACTCGCGATCGCGACCGTCATGTCGGCGACCGGCAGCTTCGACCACCGCGCGATCGACGGCGCCGACGGCGCGCTGCTGATGAAAACCTTCAAGGAACTGGTGGAGGCGCCGCTAGGCTTGGTCGCGTAAATGTCGCCCAAAGAGAAGCTTATCTATCTAGGCGCCATTCCCCTCTTAGCGGCGGGAATCGGCGGCACGGCCACTTTCTTGGTTGCCCAAAATGATAGAGAACCAATCGTGATCGGTCGAGAAGCTGTGGAAGCGGCGAAAGACGGCAAAATCACAATTGAGATCGTTAGAAAAGACGAAACGGATTCAAGTTGGCCCATTGCGTTTGGCGTGTTCGCCGTGGCTGCATTCTTTGCAGCATTTGCTTGGGCAATGACGAGGGATTGAACGGATAATGGCTGATACCAACTACGACCTCATCGTCCTCGGCTCGGGCCCCGGCGGCTATGTCGCAGCGATCCGCGCGGCGCAGCTCGGGCTCAAGACCGCAATCGTCGAGCGCGAGAACCTTGGCGGCATCTGCCTCAACTGGGGCTGCATCCCGACCAAGGCACTGCTGCGCTCGGCCGAAATCTATCATTATATGCAGCATGCCGGCGATTACGGCCTCGTCGCGATGCAGATCAGTGCCGACATCGATGCGGTCGTGAAGCGCAGCCGCGGGGTCGCGAAGCAGCTCAGCCAGGGCGTCGCCTTCCTGATGAAGAAGCACAAGATCACCGTCCATATGGGCGAGGGCAAGCTGACCGCGCCGGGCAAGCTGGAAGTGAAGGGCGAGAAGGGGACCGAAACCCTCACCGCCAAGAATATCATCGTCGCGACCGGCGCCCGCGCCCGCGACCTGCCGTTCGCACCCGCCGACGGCAAGCGCATCTGGACCTATCGCCACGCGCTGGTCCCGCCCGAAATGCCGAAGAAGCTGCTCGTCATCGGATCGGGCGCGATCGGCATCGAGTTCGCGAGCTTCTATAGCGACATGGGCGCTGACGTAACCGTCGTCGAAATGCTCGACCGCCTCGTCCCCGTCGAGGATGCCGACGTGTCGGCCTTCCTCGAAAAGCAGCTCAAGAAGCAGGGCATGACGATCTTCACCGGCGCCGGCGTCGAAGAACTGAAAGCGACCGCGAGCGGCGTCACCGCGAAGATCAAGACCAAGGACGGCAAGACCGAAAGCGCCGAGTTCAGCCATGCCATCGTCGCGATCGGCATCGTCCCGAACACCGAAAATATCGGGCTCGAAGCGCTCGGCGTGAAGACGACCAAG
This sequence comes from uncultured Sphingopyxis sp., assembly GCA_963545025.1. GTDB lineage: Bacteria > Pseudomonadota > Alphaproteobacteria > Sphingomonadales > Sphingomonadaceae > Sphingopyxis. The sequence continues at coordinate 4,168 of CAUUIU010000178.1, forward strand.
GGCCATATCGACACCGACGCGATGTGCCGCACCAACGTCCCCGGCCTCTGGGCGATCGGCGACGTCACGGCGCCGCCGTGGCTCGCGCACAAGGCGATGCACGAATCGGTGATTTCGGTCGAGGCGATCGCGGGCAACCACCCGCACGCGATGGACCCGCGCAACATCCCCGGCTGCACCTATTGCCGCCCGCAGATCGCGAGCGTCGGCCTGACCGAGGCGAAGGCCAAGGAGCTCGGTTACGAAGTCAAGGCCGGGACCTTCCCCTTCATCGGCAACGGCAAGGCGATTGCCTTGGGCGAATCCGAAGGCTTCACCAAGACCGTGTTCGACGCCAAGACCGGCGAACTGCTCGGCGCGCATATGATCGGCGCCGAGGTCACCGAGCTGATCCAGGGCTATACGATCGGCAAGACCGCCGAGCTGGTCGAGGATGATTTCATCGGCACGGTCTTCCCGCATCCGACGCTCAGCGAAACGATGCACGAAGGCGTGCTGGCGGCGTTCGGACGACCGCTGCATATTTGATCTTCACCAACCTCGTCGTTCCCGCGAACCCGGGGGCACCGATGTCATAACTCGGCGTTCGTCCGGTTGTGGGTTGTCGTTCACGAAGTCAAGTATGCCCATGAGCGAACCGTGGAGGGTGGCGCGAACCTCGCCGCGCTTTTCGCCGGGATGAAGGATGATCTTGCCGACGAGCGAGCGAATGTCACTTGAGGCATCGAGCCGCGTGTCGGAATCGCCAAGCGTCTCAGTCAGTGCTGCGACCTTACGCTTGTAGATTTCAGCGATGCCGGGATGAACGTCGGGAATGACGGGCGGCGCTTCGGCAAGCCGCGCGGTGATTTCTTCCCGCTCGCGTTCAAGTTGGGCCATGCGGGCCTTCATCGTGGGCTGATAGAGCCCGTCTTCGATGGCCGCCATGATGCCCGCAACCGCGCGGTCGATTTTGGCGAGTGCGCGGGCATCGGCGTCAGCCTGGACGCGCCGCTCGCGATTCTCGCGATTGATATGAGCGGCATAGGCGGCGACTGCTGCTTTTACCTTATCGGCCGACACCAGCCGGTCGGCGATGCCGACGAGCGCGCGGCGTTCCAGCGTCTGCCGCTTGATCGTCCGCCCGTTGGTGCATGTGCGCTTGCGGTGATGGCCGGTGCAGCCATAGCGGTCGCCAACGACAATCGCATAGGTGCCGCCACACACGCCGCATTCGAGCAGGCCTGAGAGCAGATAGGCAGGACGCCGCTTGCTATGCAGCGCTCGCGCCTCTGCCGCTTCCTTGACCGCCGCGTAACGCCGGGCGATGTCCTCCTGCTGGTGCTTGACCGCGTCCCATAGCTCCTCGCCGACTATGCGCAGATCGGGAACCGCCTTCCTGATCCATTCGGTTTCGGGATTGAGGCGGGTGACGCTCTTCCCCGTGCCGGGATCTTTGACATAATGTTTGTGGTTCCAGACGCGCACCCCCGCGTACAGCTCATTGTTGATGATACCGGTGCCGCGTCGCACATCTCCACGAATACTGGTGTCGCGCCACGCAGAACCTTTCGGGCCGGGGATGCCATCGGCGTTGAGATCGCGGGCAATCGCGCGCGGACTCTTGCCCGCCGCGAACTCGCGGAAGATGCGCTCGACAATCAGCGCCTCGGCGGGATCGATCTTGCGCTCGCCACGCACCAGCTCGCCTTCGCTGTTCAGCCGCCGGACGATGCGATAGCCATAAGCATTCGGCCCGGCAGAGAAGCCCTTCTCGACCCGCCCGCGCAGACCGCGATGCGTCTTCTTGGCAAGGTCTTTGAGAAACAGCGCATTCATCGTCCCCTTGAGCCCAACGTGCAGTTCAGAGATTTCGCCTTCGGCGAGCGTGACCAGCGGCACGCGCGCGAACTGGAGATGCTTGTAGAGCGTCGCGACATCGGCCTGATCGCGCGACACCCGGTCGAGCGCTTCGGCAACGACGATATCGAACTTGCCCGCCTGCGCGTCCGCCAGCAGGTTCTGGATGCCGGAACGCAGGATCACGCTCGCGCCCGAGATCGCGGCATCTTCATAGCTGCCAACGAGTTGCCAGCCCTCGCGCTCCGCGCGCTCGCGGCAGATACGCTGCTGGTCGGCTATCGACCCCGAGCTTTGTTGATCGGAGGAATAGCGGGCGTAGAGCGCGGCGCGGATCATGACAATTTCCTTTGAAGTAGAGGCAAACGGACACTGGCCCGCTTGCCTCTCTATGACAGTCTCGCGCGCCATGCCCTTAGGGTCAACGCTTGCGGGCCTTCGCATATTTACGGAAGATCATTGTCGTTGGCGGCCTTCCGCGCGCGAACATGCTCGCGCGCGATGTGCCGTCCGATCGCCTCGGCGATGC
>CAUUIU010000179.1:0-6497 GCA_963545025.1 uncultured Sphingopyxis sp.
GATCGCTCAGTGTCTCGTGGGCTCGGAGATGTGTATAAGAGACAGAGGCCGTCGAGACCATTTACGCATGTTTCCTGCTGACGACGACGCTTTATTTCCCACGGTCTCACAATATCAAGTTCCTGCGATCGCTCGCAGAGAGCCGCGAGCCTCGCCTGGTCGAAGCCTGGCCTCGCGACAGCAAGATTGACCGCCGCCGCTTCGAATTGTTGAAACGCGCCTACGTTGAAGCTCGATACTCTGCCAGTTACGAAATCAGCGCTGCCGACCTGGAAGCGCTTGCTGCGTCAGCCGAGAGATTGCGCGCCATCGTCGAGGCGGTCTGCGGCGCACATATCGCCGATTTGAAGAAGGCTGCAGGAAGCAGCTAAATGCCTGGGTCACTGCCCGTGATCAGTTTCAGGAAATGCCTTACAGTGACGATCTGCGCCCCGGCGTGGCGCTCCAGGCTCAGCAGGTCAGCCTTGTCACCCGTGATGAGATATCCGGCTTTTTCCGCTTCGATCATCGCCAGCAGATAATTGTCCCATGGATCGCGGCTGACCGAAACGTCGGGCAGATCTTCGACCGTTGTGGCGGCGCCTTTCAATTCGTTGACCAATCGTCCGGCGACTGAAGGATTTAGCCGGGCGCGGATTTTGGGATAGCGAGTGGCGCGCCGAAGTTCTTCCAGTTGTTCGGCAGATGTGATCAGCGCGATCCTGCCCTGACGCCATAGGGCAATCAGCTGGTAGGGCAGGGACCGTTCATGCAGCAGGGCGCTGACGAGCACGTTGGTGTCGATAATGACGCGCATGCATCAGTTCCGACGCGCGTCGGCAACCGCTTCGTCGATCAGACTATCCATCTCGTCCGGTGACAGGTCATCGAAACCGGCGCGGGCCTCGGCCAGCGTCAGGTCGAGCAGGCGCCATTTCACCGATTCTTCGATGAAGCGCGACAGATCGCCCTTCTTCATGCCGCGCTGTGCAAGATAGGTTCGGACATCGATGTCGGTTTCCGGTGCGACATTCACCGTCCAGCGGATTACTTCGCCCATCGTCTACCGATCCTCACAGTCGCTTAAGTGGTTATACGCTTATCAGCTTTAGTGCCGTTCATCAACCTGCCAGCCAGCCGGGCGGTTTTAACGACCGCAATCAAACGTCTCGCAACCTCTTCATAAGCAAATGGGGGGCTCGATTTTGGCGGTGCCAATATTCGAGCCTCTGCAAGACACGCATCGGGCCGCAGCTTTCGTCTGCGGCGTCCGCCTGTCTGGCTTCTTGCGCCCGCAAACGCAGGGGCTTTGTCTGGGCGCATGTCGGATGTCGCGGCACATCAAGATGATCCGGCTCACGATGTTGAAGGCCGTCGGCTGCGTTTCTGCCGCGAGCTGCTCATGGAGCGGCGAATAATGGATCGCTATATCCGGGAAATCAGCCTGAGCCCTGCAAGCTGGATCATCTTGCTCGAGCTTTATTCAGCCGAGGCCGCCAGCAAACGACTGTCCGTATCCAGCCTCGGCTATGCGAGCGGCGTTTCGATCGCAACGGCGGTTCGCCTGACCCAAAGTCTCGAAGCGCGCGCGATCGTCGAACGCCAACGAGATCCTCACGATGCACGGCGAACAAATGTGGCGCTTTCGGCACGCGGGCGGGCAACTCTTCGGTGCATCTTCGATGATTGCGTGGCAAACAGGGCTGCATCGCCGGTCTGGAAGAATTAGCTTTCGTCTCACTCATCGCAAACGGAGGGAGGAGAGAGAGCGTGGCGAGCGAAGCAATCGAAATCGGCCAGGGGCACGTGTCGCCTGACTCCCGAGGAAATTCGTTCGATTTCAGCACCACTCCGAATTCCCATGCGTCGCCATGCATGGTATATTCGAATGCGAGGCAAGCCATGCAGAACAACCCTTCTTCAGCGATCCCGGAACCGGAAATTCCGCGGCCCGCTGCCGCCGATTGGCTGTGGCGCCCGTGGTATGCCAAGCTCTGGTGGGCAACGATCCCGATCTATTGGGCGGTGGCGGCAGCTTCGTTGAAGATCCCGGCCCTTCGGCCGTTCTTCGAGAGCGCTTTCGCTGGCTACCTGTATGTCCTTTTCTTCCCGCTTACGCCGCTGCTTGTTCTGGGGTTCGGATTTGCTCGCGCATGGCTCGAAAGGCCGCTGGTTGGCGATCCACTTTCGGATGAAGAGATTGAAGAGCTCCTGCAGATGAGAATGGAGGATGAGTGGCGGGAACGCCCCGGTCCACATTGGTCTGTGGATATCTACGACCCTCGATCCGGCGGTCTCTACATCGGCAATCCCAACAGCCTTCAGCATCCGGGACGTCGATACTAGCCCTACTTGCGGTTGTTATCGCCGTCGAATGGGCCGTTCGCCAAATCCGTAGAAAACCTCCCCTTGCTGAGGATCGTCGATTGTTCAAGCGAAGTCATCGGGCCAGTGACGTCAGCTGTACCGCGTGCGGAATCAGCTTGTCCAAGATAGCGATCCCGTATCCCCTCCTGTCCAAGAACTTGGCGGTGCAGTTCGCGAGTGAAAGTGGCTTCGGGGGTCGCCGAGCGCGCCGCTGCGCGCTCGGCTGCGGTAATTGCTCCCCGAACATCATAATTTACGATGTCGAGTGAGGCTTGGGCAGTTTCATTGCTTACGCCCACGTCCGTGCTGTTGAAGCCCACGCCGCCGGACACGCGACCTATTGACGACGTGGATGTCCGCGGGCTTCCTTTCGGCCCGCCGCTGCGAGAGGCGTAGTCACCGCTTTCGGCGCTCGCTCCCAAGTTTCCTTCGACTGAGGTGCCCATGGACACGTTGTCTTGCGCGGTGCGCACTATTGAGCGCTGCCATCCCGTTTGCGCCATGATGGCGGAGAGATCGCGCTGAAGCGTATCGGCCACCTGAGGATTGAGCCGCCACTCGCCGTTGCGGTCCATCTCGAACCCGCCCTTGAGCCAGCTCGCCATCATCGCCTGGCCCTGCTCGCTGCTCAGCATATTCTCGATCGTGTCGGGGCCGGCCTGCTTGCCCGCCTCATATTTGGTGCTGGTGTCGCTGCGCGCCGATTGCGAGAAGCCGGTACTGCTCGATACCAGCAGGTCATTATCCGCAAAGCTGAACCGCGCGCGGCCGCCGTCGGCGATCGCGCCATATTGGCTGTCGTTGATAAGTCCCGCCGCCCGGAGCTGGCGTGCGACATCGGGCGATACATTGAGATTGAGATCGCCATTCTGCGCCATCGCAAGCTCGCGCTTCGTCATGTTGATGCCTTCGCTGCGCAGCAGCCCCTGCATGCGCGTGAGCCGCTCATTGTCGACGATCCTCGTCAGCCGCTCGTTGCGCGCCCGATCGGCGATGCCCGCCGCACCGCCCTCGGCCATGTCGACCTGGTTGCCTGCCGTGCGGCCGAGCGCCCCGATGAAAGCATCGAGCTGCGCCGCCTCGCGCGTCGAAACGCCGGCGGCCGCAGCGCCTTCCGCAAACCCGAAATTGTCGCTTTGCCGGCGCTGCTCGCCGATCCGCGCCGCGCCGCGCACGCCCGAATGACCGATCTCGCGCTGCGCATCGAGCTTGCCCGACCGTTCGGCGAAATCATAGCCTGCGGCCTCGCGGGTGCGGCCATAGACGCTGGTGCCTTCGCGTCCGGCCTCGGCGGTCGCACCGTCGGCGGTGCCGAGCTGGACCGAGGCGTTATAGGTTTCCAGCGCACGCATCACTTGCGCCTCGTTGCGGCCCGTCGCGCGGGAGAGGGAGGAGATGGCCGAGGAGCGCGCCTCGCCCGAGAGAGTGTTGATGAAGGAGATGCGCCGCGCGGTCTCGTCGACGGGAAGGCCGAGCATCGCGGCGGCGTTCCGCTGACCCTCGTTGCTGCCGGTCCTATACGCCTGCTCGGTCGCGACATTGCCGCGCTCGACCGCGGCGACATTGTCGCCGGCATAGTCGCGCCGGCCTTCCATCGCGCCGACATTGACCTGCGCGGCGGTGAGGTCGTTCCGCAGCATCTGCTCCTGGTCGAAGGCATTGGCCGTGAGCTTCGCGAAGGTCGGGTCGGCTGAGGCTTGCGCGATCACGGTCGACGCCTTGAGTTCGGCATCCTTGCCCGAATAGCCATTGCGCTCGAAATGCCGCTGCGCGCCCTGGAACATCATGTCATAGGCGCGTGTGTCGCCGAAGGCCTTCCACTGGACGAGGTTCTGCGCGAAGCGCGCAAAGGCCTGTTCTCCTGCCTGCCCCTCGCCGAAATAGCTGGTGCCGAGACCGCGCAGCGCGTCCTTCTCGGCAAAATTGTGGATCGCGGCGGTCGTCGCGTTGGCACGCACGGCCGCAGCGGTCGCGGGATGGGTGATGTCGCGTCCCACGAGGGCAGGGGCGAGCCCGCCGAGGTCGCGCGCCGCATCGGTCGCGCCAAGCCCGAACGCCGGTATGCCCGCCGCGCTCGGAGTGCGATCGGCGAGATATCCTCCGGCCGCGCCGAACGCCCGGTTGGTCCCGAAGGTCGAGCGATCCCCGAAATCCCCGAAGCTCGACGCTGCGCTGCGCCGCGCCGTGGTGCCGGTCGCGGATGCCTGTGCCTCGAGCGCCTGGGCGCGGCCCTCGTGTGTCATGATCGGCGTCGCTGCCGCGGTGCCCTGACCCTGGACGCCGAGCGCGCCGCTGGTGAAAGAAGTGAAGACGTTCCCGCTGAAGCGGAACACGGTGAACACGAATGCGCCGGCGAGGCCGGCGGCGGCCGTGCGGAAACTGCCGAAGATGGCAAGCGCCTTCATCGCCGAGCCGGGCGCGAGCATCCAGGCGTTTGCCGCGACATGGTTCGAGCGCATCTCGGCGAGCACATCCATCGCGCGGCCGAGGGTGAGCTGATAGATGCCCGCATCGATCACGCCCCACATCGCGACGAAGACGAAGAGACCGAGCGCGAAGCTCGCAACGCGCAGGTTGATAGGTGTCAGGATGAAGAGAAGCGCGATCGGCATCATGAACAGCATGATTCCGAACACGGTCGCGCGGATCGTCGGCATCCACTCGTTCGCCGTCGACATGGTCGCAAGGCCGCTCGAGACAACTGCGCGGTTCGCCATCACGCGCGCGGCGGTCGCTGGGCTGTCCTCGAACAGCACGTCGCCGACGGCATTGCCGAGGTTGATATTCGTCATGAGCTGCTGGAGCGTCAGCGGCGTTCCCAGCATTTTGTCGCCGAGCGCGCCGAGGTTCGAACGGCAGCGCTGGAGCTGTCCCGCGTCGGAGACGTCATAGCCGGTGCGTTCGCAGACCTGCCGACTGTAATCCTCGAACAGCGCGGGGTCGGACAGGCGGCTCGAGATATGCTCCCACGCTGCAGTGCAGCTGACCGTCGTGCCGCCCTTGTCGCTGGCTGTGAAGACTGTGCTGAAAGTCGCCGGACCTGCCATCGCGGCGAAGGCCGCGGGAAGATCGGTCGTGGTGCGGAAGAGCTGATCGTCATCGATCCCGTACGCGGGCGACACGCGCGCGACCGGATAGCATTGTCGCACATAATCCTTGATCGTCGCGTCGAGGAAAGTGTCGGTCATGGGGCCGCGTGGACTGACTGCGTTGAGGAACAGGTCGAAGCTGTGACCGCCGGCGCCGAACTCGAGCTTGGCATTGGGATCGATGGTGTTGTCGTCGATCGTCTCGGCGATCGCGCGCTCCATCATGTTGGTGACGCCCGCCACCAGCACGATCAGGTTCGGGACGTCGCCGACCGGCTGATAGGCATTGCGGACGCGGTCATAGATATGGACCGTGCCCGTCGTCGATACCATGCCGATGAACAGGCCGACGCCGACGAGCGTCTGGAAGCCGAAGGCGACGATCCCCATGCCGTTGCCGCGCACGCTCGCCAGCAGCGCGCCGAGCGCGATGCCCGCGACCGCGACGATCAGCACCAGCGTCTCGTAGCGCGGATCGGCGAAGATCATCGACACGAGGCGGAACGCGTCGACCGTCTCGTTGAACCCGTCATAGGTGTGGAAGCTCGTCTCGAGGGCCAGCGCGGGAGCGGGCAGCAATGCGACCAAGGTGGCAACGAGCGCGGAAGGGGAGCGGGCGCGCACGGCGGTCAGCGATTGCGGTTGGCGGCAGCGCCGGCGGCGTCGCGCGCATCGCGGTCGCGCTGGCGGACGAGGCCCGCATAGTTAGCCGATAGGTTCGCCTGGTTCAGCGCGGCCATATAGGATTGGCGCATCTGCGCGCGCTGCCGCAGCACCTCTTCGCGGAGGTCGCGAAGCTGCTCGATACCCTTGGTGAGTATGCGCGTCTGGCAGATGTTCGTATTGCCCGCATCGGCGGCGCCGGCAGCGTTCGTACCGCGCTCGGCGTTCGACAGCGCAAAGTCGATGCTGCGCGTGAGGTCGTTGAGCATCTGGTAGGCGAGAGTGAGGGCGACGAGCTCGTCGGTGTCGCCGATCACCGACTCCTCGACGCCCTCGCGCACGCCCCATTCGCTGTCTCTTATACACATCTCCGAGCCCACGAGACACTGAGCGATCTCG
>CAUUIU010000180.1:0-6468 GCA_963545025.1 uncultured Sphingopyxis sp.
ATGTGTATAAGAGACAGGAAGGGCGGCGCAGCGGCGACCGCAGCGCAGACCGACGTCGCGATGAACAGTCCGCCGGTCGCCGAGGGAAGTCGCCTGCCACAGGCGATCGCCGACGGCCTCGGTCTGCTTGCGCGCGGCGACGGGCTGGCACGGCTTCATTATCAGCGGGCGGGCGGCGCTGCGACCGACCGCGAAGCGGGCGCAAAATTGCTGTCGCGAATCGGCCTGCCGAGCGACGCCGAACAGATGGTCATCGTCGCCGGCGGGCAGAATGCGCTTCACGCCATCGCCGCGACGATCCTGCGCCCGGGCGACCGTGTTGCGTGTGGGCGCCATCTCTATCCGGGCTTTCGCGCCATCGCGCGGCGGATCGGCGTGACGCTGGTGCCGCTCCGCGCGATCACCGCCGCCGATCTGGCCGAGGCGCACGACCGCGCGCCGCTGCGCGCGCTCTACGTGGTGCCGACCAACGACAGTCCGACGACAGCGACGATCGAGGTGGAAGAACGCGCCGCGATCGGCGCCTGGGCCGAGCGCGCCGGCATTCAGCTTATCGAAGACGACGCCTATGGCCTGCTGCCAGCGAAGCCGTTGCCTCCGATCACCAGCTTCGCGCCAAGAATGGGCTGGTATGTAGCGAGCCTGTCGAAGATCTTGTCGCCCGCGCTACGCGTCGCCTTCCTGCGCGCGCCGGGCGCAATCGAGGCGATCGAGCTCGCGGGTGCTCAACATGAAAGTGCGGTGATGGCGCCGCCGCTCAACGCCGCGCTCGTCTCGCTGTGGCTATCGGACGGCAGCTTCGATGCACTCGCTTCCGAAGTTCGGAATGAGGCAATGTGGCGGCAACGACTGGTGCGCACCCTGCTGGTCGACGCCGACTATGCCGCGCATCCCGAGGGCTTCCACCTGTGGCTGCGGCTCGCCGAGGGCCGCAATCCCGAGATTTTAGCATCTTCGCTGAGCCTCGACGGGCTGTCGGCGGTGCCGGCGGACCGCTTCACCGCAGGCGCCGAACATGACCGCGCGCTGCGTATCTCGCTCGGCGGCGCGATCGACCGCGCCGGGCTGGCGCGCGGGTTGCGCGCGCTCGACCGGCATCTTCGATTACCGGCGACGCAACCGCCGCCGGTGATCTGACGCCTCAGCTCGACCAACCACCCGCGAGCGCGCGGAACAGCGCGATCTGGCGCTGCGAAATCCGCCCGTCCTGCTCGGCGAGCACCGCTTCGGCTTCGGCGAAGGTCCGCTCGGCGTCGAGCCACTCGAACGAATCGCTCGCGCCCTCCTCACGCTTGGCACGCACGATGCGCGCGGCGCGTTCGGACTGGTCGCGCGCGGCGCGGAGTGCATGACGTTGATCGAGCGCGCGCGCGTACGACGACAGCGCGGTCTCGGTTTCCTCGATCGCGCCAAGCACCGTGCCGTCGAAGCGTGCAAGCGATGCCTGCGTCTCCGCCTCGGCCCCCGCAATCCGCGCGCGCGCAGGCTCCTGATTGGGGAAGGCCCAATTGATCAACGGACCGAGCAGCCAGCGCAGCGGCCCGCCACCGAAGATGTCGCCGAAGCCCGAGCCCGTCGAACCGACCGAGCCGCCGAGCGTCACCCGCGGATAAAGATCGGCGGTCGCGACGCCGATCCGCGCGGTATCGGCTGCAAGGCGGCGTTCGGCGGCGCGGACGTCGGGACGGCGCTTCAGCAGCGCGGTCCCGTCGCCGACCGGGATCGGATCGGTGATTTCGAGGCTGATGTTGCGCGATCCGGCAATTGCGGGAAGCTGCGACGGCGCGCGGCCGGTCAGCGTCGCCAGGCGGAAGAGCGCCGCTTGGCGCTCGGCCTCGATCGCCGGAATATCGGCGGCGCGCTGGTCGCGCAGCGTGGTGATGCGTGCCAGATCGAGCCCGGTCGCCATGCCGACCTCCTTGCGCCGCCCGGTGAGCTTCACCTGCTGGTCGAGCAGGCCGACGATCCGCCGCGCCACGTCGAGCCGCGCCGCACCCGACGCCGCGTCCGCATAGGCGAGCGTCGTGTCGGAGACGACCATGACGCGTACCGCCTCGGCATCAGCTTCGGCTGCCGCGACGTCGCCGCGCGCGGCCTCGACAGAGCGACTGACGCGGCCGAACAGGTCGACCTCGTACGCGACATTCAAACCGACATCGACGCCCCAGTCCTCGCGATCGGCGCCCGACAGGCGCTGACCCTCGGGGCTGCGGCCATATTGGGCGCCGGCGCCGATCTGCCCCTGCGGCAGCCGGTCGGCGCGCGCGCCGCGCAGGCCCGCGCGCGCCCTTGCGATATTGGCGACCGCGACGCGGACGTCGGTGTTGGCGGCGAGCGCGTCGGTGACGAGGCCGTCGAGGACGGGATCGTCATAGAGGCGCCACCAGTCGGCCGCGACCGGATCGAGCGACACGGCAGGGCTGTTCGCGGCGACGAAGGGACCTGCCGCAGCGTTCGCCGACGCCGATTGCGGCGCCTTATAGTCGGGACCCACCGCGCAGGCGGCAAGCGCCAGCGCCGAGGCGGCGCCGAGCATCGTACGGATGATACGCATATCCATCGCTCCTTATTCGGCGGGCACGGGCAGCGCCGCGCCCTGACCGTCCGACCCGCGGCGTCCGCGCCGCTGTTCGAGCCACGCGCCCAGGGCGCGCGCCACGACGTAGAAGGTCGGGGTGAAGATGAGGCCGAACGCCGTCACGCCGATCATGCCGAAGAAGACCGCCGTGCCCAGCGCCTGCCGCAACTCGGCCCCTGCGCCGCTCGCGATGAGCAGCGGCACCGCACCGAGGATGAAGGCAAAGCTGGTCATCAGGATCGGGCGCAGACGGTCGCGCGCGGCGCGCACTGCGGCGTCGATCGGCGACAGGCCGTCCTGTTCCTCGGCTTGCTTGGCGAATTCGACGATCAGGATCGCATTCTTCGCTGCAAGCGCGATGAGCACGACCAGCCCGATCTGCGTCAGCACATTATTGTCCATGCCGCGCAGGTTCACGCCGACCATTGCTGCGAGCAGACACATCGGCACGATCAGGATGATCGACAGCGGCAGCAGCAGGCTTTCATATTGCGCCGCCAGCACCAGGAAGACGAAGAGCACGGCGAGCGCGAAAACGATGCCCGCGGTGTTCGCCGCCGCCTCCTGCTGGAAGGCGATCCCCGTCCATTCGGTGCCATAGCCCGCGGGCAGCGATTCCGATGCGAGCTTCTCCATCGTCGTCAGCGAAGCGCCCGACGACGAGCCCGGCGCGGTATCGCCGTCGATCTCGACCGCGGGGAAGAGATTGTAGCGCGTCACGCGATAAGGCCCCGTGCGGTCCTCGAAATTGGCGACCGACCCGATCGGCACCATCGCGCCGCTATTCGACCGCGTGTGCAGATTGGCGATATCGGCGACCGTCTGGCGATAGGGGGCGTCGGCCTGCGCGGTCACGCGATAGGTACGGCCGAGCAGGTTGAAGTCGTTGACGAACGCCGAGCCCAGATAGACCTGCAGCGCCTCGAACACCCGTTCGGGCGGCACGCCGAGCATGTTCGCCTTGGCGCGGTCGATGTCGGCATAGATGCGCGGGTTGCTGGGATCGAAGAAGGTGAAGACATTAGCGAGACCGGGGGTCTGGTTCGCCTTGCCAATCAGATTGTTCGTCTCGTTCGCAAGCGCCGCATAGCCATGGCCGCCGCGGTCCTGCACCACCATCCGGTAACCACCGGCCGAGCCGATGCCCTGGATCAGCGGCGGCGGGATTATGACGATCTGCGCTTCAGTGATGTCGGCGGTATTCTGACGCGCCTGCTCGATAATGCCTTCGAGCGTCACGCCAAGCTTTTCGCGCTCGGCAAAGCTCTTGAGCGGCACATAGGCGGCAGCCGAGTTGGGCGCGAGCGTCTGCGACGGGCCGTCGAAGCCCGCGAGCATCACCGATCCGAGTACGCCCTCGATCGGCAGCACGCGCTGGCCGACTTTCTGCAGCACCGCGTCTGTGCGTTCGACCGAAGCGCCCGAGGGCAGCTTGGCGACGATCAGGAAATAGCCCTGATCCTGCGCCGGGATGAAGCCCGTCGGCGTCGCCCAGAACAGCGCGGCGGTCGCCGCGATCAGGCCGCCATAGGTGACCATCATCTTCTTCGGCGCGCGCACCAGCCGGTCGGTCAGCCGCGCATAGCCGTCGCTCATCCGTTCGAAGCCGCGATTGAAGGCCTCGCCCGCCCGGTGGACGCGCGCCATCAGCGGGCCTTCCTTTTCCGAGCGCGCGTGCGGACGCAGCAGCATCGCGGCCATCGCCGGCGACAGGGTGAGCGACAGCACCAGCGAGATGATCGTCGCAGTCGAGATGGTGACCGCGAACTGCTGGTAGAAAGCACCCGAAAGCCCGGTCAGGAACAGGGTCGGCACGAACACCGCGCAGAGCACGAGGACGATGGCGACGAGGGCACCCGACACTTCGTCCATCGACGTCCGTGCGGCCTCGAGTGCGCTCATTCCCTTCTCGAGATTGCGCTCGACATTTTCGACGACGACGATCGCGTCGTCGACGACGATCCCGATGGCGAGCACCAGCCCGAACAACGAGAGGTTGTTGAGGCTGTAGCCGAAGGCGGCAAGGATCGTGAATGTCCCGATCAACGAGACCGGGATCGCGATGACCGGAATGATCGCCGCGCGCCATTTCTGCAAGAAAACCAGAATGACGATGACGACGAGGATGATGGCCTCGATCAGCGTTTCCATCACCGCGTCGATCGACTGGGCGATGAATTCGGTGGGGTTATAGATGACGCGATATTCGAGGCCCTTGGGAAAGCTCTTCGACGAGGCTTCCATTTCGGCCTCGACCGCCTTGGCGGCGGCGAGCGCGTTCGATCCGGGGCGCTGGAACACCGCCATGATGACGGTCGGATCGCCCGACAGATAGGTGTTCGAATTATAGTCCGACGCACCGAGTTCGACGCGCGCAACGTCGGAGACGCGCACCTGGCGCCCGTCAGGATCGCTGCGGATGACGATATTCGCGAAATCCTTGGGATCGGTCAGGCGGCCCTGCGTCTCGACGTTGAGCTGGAAACTGCTGCCATTGGCATGGGGCGGCTGGCCGAGCGTGCCGGCGGCGACCTGCACATTTTCACGGCGCAGCGCGGCGACGATTTCGCCCGCAGTCAGGTCGAGCGCAGTAGCGCGGCCGGGGTCGATCCACACGCGCATCGCATAGTCGCGGCTGCCAAACAGGCGCACGTCGCCGACGCCGTCAATGCGGCTGAGGCGGTCGCGCAGCTGGGTCAGCGCATAGTTGGAGATATAGGCGCGATCGAGCGACTTGTCGGGCGAAACGAGGTTCACGACCATCAGGAAGTCGGGCGAAGTCTTGCGCGTCACAACACCGAGGCGCTGCACCGTTTCGGGCAGGCGCGGGGTCGCGATCGCCACGCGGTTCTGCACCAGCACCTGCGCGGCGTCGAGGTCGGTGCCAATCTTGAAGGTCACGGTGATCGTCAGATTGCCGTCGCCGGTCGACTGGCTGCTCATATAGAGCATATTGTCGACGCCGTTGATTTCCTGTTCGATCGGCGCCGCGACCGTGTCGGCGACGGTTTCAGCCGACGCGCCCGGATAGTTCGCCTGCACCGTCACCGTCGGCGGGACGATGTCGGGATATTGCGACACGGGCAGCCCGATATAGGCGACCGCACCGATGATGGTGATGATGACGGCGAGCACGGCGGCGAAGATTGGCCGGTCGATGAAAAAGCGTGACAGTCGCATGGGAGAGCCCCTGTTCTGGATCTGGTTGGGGAGGACTGGATATTTATCGCGCGAAAGTCGCCTGCGCAGACACCGGCTCGGTCGACGCCGCTGCCGCCTTCGTGGGCGCCGCGGCGATCTTGCCGGCCTTGGTCACCGCCTTGGTGCCCGGACGCGCGAACTGATAGCCGTTGATGACGATCCGGTCGGCCGGCGTCAGCCCGGCGCGAATGACGCGGAGGCCGTCGACTTCGGGGCCAAGTTCGACCGGCTTGGCTGCGACGGTGCCGTCCTTGCCGACGACATAGACGATCTTGCGCGCCTGGTCGGTCTGCACCGCGGCCGCGGGCACCAGCAGCGCCCTGACCGTCGCGCCGGTCGACAGGCGCATGTTGCCGAACATGCCGGGGGTCAGGAACATGCCGGGGTTGGCGAAGCTGGCGCGGGCACGGATCGTGCCCGAGCGCGGATCGAGGCCATTGTCGGTAAAGTCGAGTTGGCCCTTCCAGCGATATTCGCTTTCATCCTGCAGCCGGACTTCGACCGTCGCGCCCTTTTCGGCAGCGGCACGCTTGGCCTTCAGGAACAGCGCTTCAGAGCCCTGGAAGCTGAAATAGATGGGGTCCATCGCATTGATCGTCGTCAGCAGCGTACCGCCGGCATCGCCCGCCGACACGAGGTTGCCCCTGTCTCTTATACACATCTGACGCTGCCGACGAAGCTAGAAGTGT
>CAUUIU010000181.1:0-6467 GCA_963545025.1 uncultured Sphingopyxis sp.
GAGATCTACACTTCTAGCTTCGTCGGCAGCGTCAGATGTGTATACGAGACAGGGTGACGGTGCGGCCTTCGGCGAGCGCGGCGGCGACGAAAAGGATCGGGAACTCGTCGATCATGCTCGGCGCGACGGCGGGATCGACCGCGATGCCCTTGAGCGCGCTGTGGCGGACGCGGAGGTCGGCGACGGGCTCGCCGCCGACTTCGCGCGCATCGAGCAATTCGATATCGCCGCCCATCTGCTTGAGCACTTCGACCAGGCCCGCGCGGGTCGGGTTGAGGCCGACGTTGGCGATCACGACGTCCGAACCCGGAACGATCAGCGCCGCGACGATGAAGAAGGCGGCCGATGACGGATCGCCGGGGACGACGATCGTCTGCGGCTTCAGTTCGGCCTCGCCGCGGATGCGGATATGGCGCGTGCCGTCGGCGTCGGTGTAGACCGTCAGCTCGGCGCCGAAGCCGCGCAGCATACGCTCGCTATGATCGCGGGTGGGCACAGGCTCGATCACTTCGGTGATGCCGGGCGTGTTGAGCCCCGCGAGCAACACCGCGCTCTTCACCTGCGCCGACGCGACAGGCAGGCGATAGGAGAGAGGGATGGCCGGAGCGAGGCCGCGCACCATCAGCGGCAGGCGGCCACCCAGCGACGAGGTGATGTCGGCGCCCATCTGTGACAGCGGATCGATGACGCGGCCCATCGGGCGGCCCGACAGGCTGGCGTCGCCGACGAAGGTCGCGGTGATCGGATGGCTGGCGACGAGGCCCATGAGCAGGCGGGTCGACGTGCCGCTGTTCCCCATGTCGAGCGCTTCGCGGGGCTGGAGCAGTCCGCCGACCCCAACGCCGTGGATGCGCCATTCGCCATCGTCGCGGCGCTGGATCGAGGCGCCCATAGCGCGCATCGCGGCGGCGGTCGCGAGCACGTCATGCCCCTCGAGCAGCCCCGTGACGCGGCTTTCCCCGACCGCCAGCGCCGAAAGCATCAGCGAGCGGTGCGAGATGCTCTTGTCCCCCGGAATCGCGATCCTACCTTTGAGCGGAACGGAAGCGGAAAAGGCGCGCGGCGTGGCGGTTTGATCGGTCATGGCGTGCGGCTTTTGACAGCGGCCTTGCAATCTGGCAAGGCGCACGCCGATTTGATGGTTCGCCACCTAGGCACCGTCGCTCTTCCGATATTTCTATCCTGTTTCCAGAAGGTTACGAGGCATATATGGTAAAGGCTGAATGGGGCGCGAAACGCAGCTGCCCGAAATGCGCCACGCGATTCTATGATTTGACCAAGGATGACCCGGTCGCCTGCATCAATTGCGGCTATGCCTGGATCCCGGAATCGGTGCTGAAATCGAAGCAGCCGATGCCGTTCGAGGTCGAAAAGCCCGGCAAGGTCGTCAAGGAAGAGGTCGTCGTCGACGAGGATCTGGATCTGGACGTCGATGTCGACGAGGACAATGATTCGCCCGACAATGACGTCGACCTTGGCGGTGACGACGATCTGGGCGTCGCCACGGCGGACGACGACGACGTCGAAAGCTGACGATCTTCGCGAGGGACCAAAAAAGCATCGCAAGATGCATTTGGTCCCTTGCATAACGGACGCGCGCTGGTAAAGGCGGCGTCCCGGTCGCACCACCCAGGGCGACCCACGAAATGGCACGGGGCCTTAGCTCAGCTGGGAGAGCGCCTGCATGGCATGCAGGAGGTCAGCGGTTCGATCCCGCTAGGCTCCACCATTTCTTCCCCGAACCCTTCCCCATGCGGATTTATCGACGGTCTCGTTCGGGACCGGAACTGGCGCCCAATGTGGCCCATGCCGCGAGCCCGGCCGCGCCGGCAAGCACGCCGCCGGCGATGGCGGCGGTGCGGAACGCTGACAGCAAAGCGTCGCCGCTCTGCGACAGCACGACCCCGACCAGCGCCGTTGCGATCAGCCCGCCCGTCCGGGCGATCGCGCTGTTGAAGCCCGATGCCGTCCCCATGTGCCGGTCGTCGACCGCCGACAGGACGGCGGTCGTCAACGGCGCCACCGCACCCGACATGCCCAGCGCGATCACGAACAGACCGGGCAGCACCCCCGTGAGATAGCCGGCCGCGGGATCGACGCGGTGCAGCAGCAGGAAGCCCGCACCGGCCACGATCGGGCCGAGCGTCAGCGGCCATCGCGGCCCGGCGCCCGCCGCGATCTGGCCGATCCAGCGCGACGCCAGCCCGATGACGAGCGGGAAGGGCAAAAGGGCAAGACCTGCCTCGAGCGGCGAATAACCGCTGGTGATGAGAAGATAGGGCAACAGGACGAGCAGCCCGCCGAGCGCGCCATAGAGGGCGAAAGTGAGGAAGGTCAGGCCGACAAAGGCTTTCGATACGAAGAGCGAAAGCGGCATCATCGCGGCATCGCCGCGCGCGCGCTCGACGAGGATGAAAGCGGCGAGCATCGCGACGCCGGCGATCAGTCCGAAAAGAACCGTTCCTCCGACGCCCCCATCGTTCGACCAAAGGGTGAGGCTCCAGGTGAGCAGGCCGAGCCCGAGGGTCACGAGGCCCGCTCCGGCCCAATCGAGCGGCGTGCCGCTGCCCTTGTCGTTCGCGACATAGCGCCGCGCGATGACGATCGCCGCCGCGCCGACGGGCAGGTTGAGGTAGAAGATCGCACGCCACCCGGCGACTTCGATCAGCCAGCCGCCCAAGGGCGGCCCGACCGCGCTCGCGATGGCGCCGACCGCCGCCCAGGTCCCGATCGCGCGTCCCTTCGCCTCGCCCCGGAAACTGTTGCCGAGTATGCCAAGGCTGTTGGGCATCAGCATCGCGGCGCCCACGCCTTGAAGCGCGCGCGCGGCGAGCAGGACCTCGATCGTCGGCGCCACCGCGCAGGCGAGTGAAGCGGCTAGGAAAACCAGGATTCCGGCGACCAACATCCGGCGCTGCCCCAGCTGGTCGCCCGCCGCACCGCCGAGGAGCAGCAGCGCGCTGAGCGGCAGCAGATAGGCGTTGACCGTCCATTGCAGGCCGGCGGCATCGGCATCGAGGCTGCGGCCAATCTCGGGCAGCGCGACATTGACCACCGACCCGTCGATAAAGGCGAGGCTCGACGCCAGGATCGTCGCGACGAGCGTCCAGCGCGGATGCGGCGGCAGTTGCCCTTCCGGGCGGCTCAGGATCGCGCTGTCGCAGGGGGCGGGAAGAGCGGTTGTCATAAATCCCTTCCTCTGCTGGTCGCTGCTATTCGGCCGCCACGTCCTTGTCGAACAGCGGCTCCATCGCGATCGGATCGGCGAGCGTGATGCGGTCGAGGATCGCCGCCGTGTCGTCGCGCACCTTGAGCATCAGGCTGCGCATCCGGCATTCGGCCTCGGGCAGGCAGTTCTTGCAGCTTTCGTGCGCGTTGCGCGCCGCGCAGGGTACGAGCGCGAGCGAGCCGCGCGTCAGGCGGACCAGATCGCCATAGCTGATATCGATCGGCGGCAGCGCCAGCTGATAGCCGCCGTCGCGCCCGCGCTGCGACAAGAGCAGGCCTTCGCGCGCCATTTCGGACAGGATCACGGTCAGAAATTTGGGCGGAATATTCTGCGCCTCGGCGATATCCGCGAGCTGCACCTGTCCCTTGCCCCAATGATCGGCAAGATGCTGAAAAGCGCGGATCGTGTAGCGGGTCTTCTGGGACAGCATGGAATGTTCCTGTTACATATTCAGCCTTAATTCAACCTGTCTGGATGAGATAATGTTGCGAGGTTGATGAAAATCACAGCGGGTGGCATGAACCACCCCTACAGGGGTCGCGCACTTGCCCGGTTTTGGGCGCGACAAGGGTGGACAGGATGATGCGAAAAATATTGGCTGCTCCGGCCGTGCTTGCGGCCTGCCTGCTTGCGGTCGCGCCGGCGCAGGCACAGTTCGGCAGCTTGCTGCGCAAGGTGACGACGCCCGCTCCCAAGCCGAGCGAGGACAAGAGCGGTGGCTGTCCCAAGGGCAAAAAGGGCAACAGCATCGGCCGCAACATTCTTGGCAATGTGCTGAACGACGCGGTCGGCGATGCTGCGAGCAAAGCGGGCGTTTACAGCTATGTGCCGATCGGCGAGGTCAGCGGCACGCTGACCGACGCGATCGCCTGCCGCCTCGATCCTGCCGAGCAGGTACAGGCGGCGGCGGCAACCGAAGAGGTGACGCGCGGCGAAGAGGTCGGCGCGACCGCGAACTGGACGAGCGGAACGCGCGAGAATGTCAGCGGATCGTCGACCGTTGCGGCCAAGAACGAACTCGCCGACGGCTCGCAATGCATGAGCGTCACCGACATCATCATCGTCGAGGGCGAGGAAACGCGCGTGTCGAAGCGGATGTGCAAGGGGCCGGGCCAGGCGCGCTATGTCCTTGCCGCGTAAAGCCTTTCGCATTGCGGCCGCGGTGGGCCTCATCGCCTGCCTGACAGCCGCCGCCAAGCCGGCTGTGGATCCCGCGAACCCGACCTGCCCGCTGAACCCCGACTGGTCGCCGAATACGACGATGAAATTGACGCCTGTCACCAAGAAGGGCGGCAAGGTGCTGCTGGCCGAGGGTCGGATCGATGCGGGGCTGCCCGACCGGTTGAAGGCGGCGCTTGCTGCCAACCCCGACATCAGCGAAGTGTGGTTGCGCTCACCCGGCGGCGACGCGCGCGCGGGCAATGCTGCGGGGCGGATCATCCGCTCGAACTTCGGGCTTACGACGCGCATCCCGGCGGGCTGGGCCTGTTTCAGCGCGTGCAACTTCATCTTCATGGGCGGCCAGCCGCGCGTGATCGATCCGGGCGGACTGTTCATCGTCCATATGTTCACGCGCACCGGCGACCGCAGTGCGATCGACATGAGCGTCGCGATGGGCACCGATGCGACCAAGGAGCTGATCGGCGATATCGAACAGGACGCCGCGCTGCTCGCCAGCGAGGACAATGATTTCCTGATCCGCATGGGGGTGTCGCGCAAACTGCTGACCGAAGTCATGTACCGGCAAAAAGCGCTTGCCAACGCCGAGGACAAGTCGACGCGGCGCTGCCTGACGCAGGCTGAGGTCAAGACCTATAACGTTGCAAATAACAACGAATAGGATAGTCTCTCTCTCAAAATAGGAGAGGCTGCCATGAACGAGATGACGCACGATCACGCCACCTTCCGGTCGATGATCGATGGAACGCAGGAAGATTGGGATATTATCGCGCGCGAGCAAAAGCAGTTCGCGCCGAACAATGGCAAGCGCATCCTGGAGCATCTGAAACTGCTCGGCGGCGATTATGGCGGCTTCCCGATCGACCGGCTCGAACATTGCCTGCAGACCGCGACCCGCGCGCACCGTGATGGCCGCGACGAGGAATATGTCGTGATGGCGCTGCTCCACGACATCGGCGACACGCTGGGCGCGTTCAACCACCCCGACGTCGCCGCGGCGATCCTGAAGCCCTTCCTGTCAGAGGAAAATCTTTGGATCGTCCAGCATCACGGGATTTTCCAGGGCCATTATTTCTTCCACTATGTCGGGCTCGACCGCGACATGCGCGACCAGTTCAAGGACAGCCCGCACTATGCGGCGTGCGCCGAATTCTGCGAAAAATATGACGCGCCGGCGTTCGACCCCGATTATGACAGCGAGAGCCTCGAATTTTTCGAGCCGATGGTGATGCGGCTTTGCTCCTATCCGCGCACGAGCATCTACAAGAAGGTGATGGTCGAAGAAGCAGCGGAGTAGGGCACTCCACCTAACGTCGCCCCCGCGAAGGCGGGGGCGGTTATCGGCCTTGCGCTAACATTCCAGCGGCCCCCGCCTTCGCGGGGGCGACGGTTGCTTACTGGCCCTTGAACTCGGTCTTGCGCTTCTGCTGGAACGCCATGATGCCTTCCATCGCGTCGGCCGTACCGCCCGCGACGAACTGGCCCTTGGCTTCGGCGTCGAGCGTCGTCGCGAAATCCTGCGTCAGGCCGTCGCGCAATATCTTGCGCATAGTGCCGAGCGCGATGGTCGGACCGTTGGCGAGCCGGGTAGCCAGCGCTTTGGCCTCGGCCAGCAGGTCGGCGTCGTCCACGCTCTTATAGATCATGCCCCAGTCGGCGGCCTGATCGGCCGAAATCTTCTCACCCAGCATCATCATCTGCAGCGCGCGCGGCACGCCGATCAGGCGCGGCAGCAGCCACGACGAGCCGCCGTCGGGAACGAGGCCGATGTTGACGAAGGCCTGGAGAAAATAAGCGCTCTTGCCCGCGATCGTGAAGTCGCCCGACAGCGCGAAGCTGCAGCCAACGCCAGCGGCGGGGCCGTTCACGGCGGTGACGACGGGAATGTCGAGGTTGGCGAGTGCGAGCAGCATCGGGTTATAATGACCGCGCAGCGCATTGCGGCTCCGCGCGCCGCCGCTGACCGCGCCCCCTGCGGACCGGTCGCCCGCGAGGTCGGCGCCCGAACAGAAACCTGTCTCTTATACACATCTCCGAGCCCACGAGACACTGAGCGATC
>CAUUIU010000182.1:0-6467 GCA_963545025.1 uncultured Sphingopyxis sp.
CTCCCTGCTCCGGGCGACCCTCAGGCGATCAGCGGGCGCGCTCCGACTTCAGCCCTGCTGCCGCGATCCCGGCGGCGGCGCAAGCGGCATCGTCGGCGGGCGCCTCGCCCGATGCACCGACCCCGCCGAGCCGTGTGCGCCCGTCGGCGCTGAATATCGGTACGCCGCCCGGCACCGTGACGACATGCGGCGCATCGGCGAATCCCGGCGTGCCCTTGGCCGCTTCCTCCATCCCGCTCGTCGGGAAACCCCACGCCGCGACCGCGCGGGCCTTTTCGAGCGAAAATTCCATCATGCCGAACGCATTGCCGTCCATTCGCCACATCGCGACCGGATGACCGCCGAGATCGACGACCGCGATGGCATGGCCCTGACCCTTGGCGCGCGCATGGGCGGCGCAGCCCTTGACGATCGCGTCGGCCTGTTCGGCATTCAGCACCTGCGCGTTTGCGGGCGCTGCGATCAGCAGCGCCGCGACCAAAACCATTCTCATCCTCGCCTCCCTTATCGAGGCGCGGGGTCAGTGCTGCAGTTGCAGCCCCGGTCTGGCCCAGCGCGTCTTCACGAGCCGGCCCGTTCCCGACAGGGTGATATAGGCATCCTGCCGGTCCGGGCCGCCGAAGGCGATGTTGGTGGTAAAGATATCGTCGGTCGCGACAAATTCGACGAGCGCGCCATCGGGCCCGACGACCGAAATCCCGCACTCGCCGATCGTCGCGACGCAGATATTGCCGTTCGCCTCCATCGCCAGGCTGTCGAAGAATTTATAACCCGCAGGGCGATAGAGCGGGATGCCGGGACCGCCCGGCCCTGCGGCATCGTCGACCTTGCCCGGCGCGACGATATTGAACTGGGTCAGGCGGCAGGTATAGGTTTCGGCGACATAGAGCTTGCTGCCGTCGGGCGAGAGGCCGACGCCATTGGGGTTATAGCTCGGGAAGATCACTTCCTCGATAAAGCTGCCGTCGGCTTTGGCATAGAAAATGCCGACGATGTCGTGGCAGCGCGCGGCATAATCGACCTTGCCATGATCGGTGAACCAGAAGCCGCCATGCGCGTCGAACATGATGTCGTTCGGCCCGCGCAGCGTGACGCCATGGTCGCCCGATTTGTACAGCACTTCGACGGCGCCCGTCTCGATATCGATGCGCTCGATCCGCCCGCCCGAATAATCGTCGGCGATGCCATGCGGCGCGAGATAGCCGTTCGATTCGACATAGTTGAACCCGCCATTGTTGCAGCAATAGAGCTTGCCGTCAGGGCCGATCGCGAGGCCGTTGGGGCCGCCGCCGGGGGTCGCGATGACCTCCTTCTTTCCGCCGGGCCAGCAACGCGTGATGCGCTTCGCCTCGATCTCGACGACGATGATACTGCCGTCGTCCATCACCACCGGCGCCTCGGGAAAACGCAATCCGTCCGCGATCAGTTCAAACTCGGCCATCCTCGTCTCCCTTGCTCTTGCACATTGGCTGTGCTTTGCGGCCATCATGCCCGTTCGCACGCTCTTCGCCACCAATTTTTACGAAGCCGATATCGGCACGCCCGACCTGCTCGAAGAGCTGGAGGAAAGCAGCCGCCTGTTCGCCGAAGAGGATGGTGCGGGGAAGGCGTGGAGCCGCGACCATGGCTACAAGGGCTACACCAGCTATGCGAGCTTCGGGGATCTCCCGGAGCGCGATCCGGCCTTTTACGATCTGAAGAAGCTGCTCGACAAGGAAGTGAAGGCCTTCGCCAAGGCGTGCCATTTTGACCTCGCCAAGGCGCTCAAGCTCGACTCTATGTGGGTCAACATCTTGAAACCCGGCGGCACGCACAGCGGGCATATCCACCCGCACAGCATCGTATCGGGAACCTTCTACGTCGCCGTCCCGCCCGGGTCGGGCGCGCTGAAGCTCGAAGATCCGCGGCTCGCGATGCTGATGGCCGCGCCCGGCCGCACCGACGACGCGCCCGAGCATTTGTTGCCCTTCATCTACGCCGAACCCGCCGCCGGCCGCGTCTTTCTGTGGGAAAGCTGGCTCCGCCACGAAGTGATGCCGCATTCGGGCAAGGGCGAACGGATCAGCGTCAGCTTTAACTATCGTTGAGCCACCCTATATCGCCGCCATCCCCCATTTCCTTGTGCAAGGATCTTATATGACCGCGACCTACGACGCCGACCTCCAGCTCTTCATCAACGGCGCCTGGCGGAGCGGCGAGGGACGCGACGAGCGGCCGGTTTATAACCCCGCGACCGCGGGCACGATCGCCGAGCTGCCCGTGGCGACCGCCGCCGATCTCGACGAAGCGCTCGCCGCCGCCGAACGTGGCTGGCCGGTATGGCGCGCGAAGACCGCCGACGAACGCGCCGCGCTGATGCACAAGGCCGCAGGGCTGATCCGCGAGCGCGTCGACCATATCGCGACCCTGCTGACGCTCGAACAGGGCAAGCCGATCGCCGAGGCGCGTGGCGAAGTGCTGTCGGCGGCGGGGCTGTTCGATTATTTCGCCGAGCAGGGCAAACGCATCGAGGGCCGCGTGCTCCAGCGCCCGCTTGGCCAGCGCGCGATGGTGACGAAACATCCGGTAGGCCCGGTCGCGGGGTTCAGCCCGTGGAACTTCCCCGTCAACCTGATGGTCAAGAAGATCGCCCCCGCGCTCGCCGCGGGCTGCGTCGTGATCGCGAAGGCGCCCGAGGAAACCCCGGGCTGCACCAGCGCGATCATGCGCTGCATCGCCGATGCAGGCATCCCGGGCGACGTCGTCCAACTCGTTTACGGCGACCCCGACCAGATCAGCCGGCATTTGCTCGCGAGCCCGGTGATCCGCAAGGTCAGCTTCACTGGATCGACCGCGGTCGGCAAGCATCTGATGAAGCTCGCCGCCGACGGCGTGAAGCGGATCACGATGGAGCTTGGCGGCCATGCCCCGGTGCTTGTCTTCGACGATTGTGACCTCGAAACGACCCTTGATCGCGTCGTGTGGCAGAAGTTCCGCAACGCCGGACAGGTCTGCATTTCGCCGACGCGTTTCTATGTCCAGCAGGGCATCTATGACGCGTTCGTGAAGGGCTTTGCCGAGCGCACCCAAAAGGTGAAGATCGGCAGCGGCCTCGACGCCGATACGCAGATGGGCCCGCTCGCCAACGCGCGCCGTATCCCCGCGCTGGAGGCACTGGTCGCGGACGCAAAGGCGAAGGGCGCGCGCGTCATCGCGGGCGGCGAGGCGACGGGCGACGGCTATTTCTTCCAGCCGACCGCGATCGCCGACGTGCCGATCGAGGCCGATGCGATGAACAGCGAGCCCTTCGGCCCGATGGCGCTGATCCGCCCGTTCGGCACCGAGGACGACGCGCTCGAGCAAGCGAACCGGCTGCCCTACGGTCTCGCCGCCTTCGCTTTCACCGAGAACGGCCGCCGCATCAACCGCATCGTCGACACGATCGAAAGCGGCATGGTCGGGGTAAACAGCTTTATGATCTCGACGCTCGACATGCCGTTCGGCGGGATCAAGGAATCGGGTTTCGGCAGCGAGAGCGGGCCCGAAGGGCTCGACGGCTATCTCGTCACCAAGGCGGTGCACATCTACTAATGACCGTCGCCCCCGCGAACCCAGGGGCACCGATGTTATAACTCGGCTTTGGTCGGGTTGCGGGGTGTCGTTCACGAAGTCAAGAATGCCCATGAGCGAGCCGTGGAGGGTCGCGTGGATTTCGCCGCGTCTGTCGCCGGGATGGAGGACGATCCTGCCGACGAGCGAGCGAATGTCGCTTGAGGCATCGAGCCGTGTCTCGGGATCGCTAAGCGTCACGGACAGCGCTGCGACCTTGCGCTTGTAGATTTCAGCGATACCGGGATGAGCGTCGGGAATGACGGGCGGCGCTTCGGCGAGCCGCGCGGTGATTTCTTCCCGCTCGCGTTCAAGTTCGGCCATGCGCGCCTTCATCGAGGCTTGGTAAAGCCCGTCCTCGATCGCCGCCATGATACCCGCGACAGCGCGGTCGATCTTCGCGATCGCGCGGACATCGGCGTCGGCCTGGATACGGCGCTCGCGGTTCTCGCGGTTGATATGGGCGGCATAGGCGGCCACCGCCGCCTTGATCTTATCGGCCGACACCAGCCGGTCGGCGATGCCCGTGAGCGCGCGGCGTTCGAGTTTCTCGCGCTTGATCGTGCGGCCGTTGTTGCAATTGCGTTTGCGGTGATGGCCGGTGCAGCCGTAGCGATCGTGGACGACAATCGCATAGGAGCCGCCACACTCGCCGCATTCGAGCAGCCCCGAGAGCAGGTAGGCCGGACGCCGCTTGCCATGCAGCGCGCGCGCCTGTGCGGCTTCCTTGACCGCCACATAGCGCCAGGCAATGTCGTCTTGCTGGCGCTTCACCGCCGCCCACAGATCGTCGCTGACGATACGCAGTTCGGGAACCGCCTTCCTGATCCATTCGGACTCAGGATTGAGGCGCGTAACGCTTTTCCCCGTTCCGGGGTCTTTGACATAATGTTTGTGGTTCCAGACGCGGACGCCCACATAAAGCTCGTTGTTGATAATACCCGTGCCGCGCCGTGCATCGCCGCGAATAGCTGTGTCGCGCCATGCCGTCCCTTTCGGGCCGGGGATGCCATCGGCGTTGAGATCGCGCGCGATGGCGCGCGGGCTCTTGCCCGCAGCGAACTCGCGGAAGATGCGCTCGACGACGAGCGCTTGCGTGGAATCGATCTCGCGCTCGCCGCGCACCAGCTCGCCTTCGCTGTTAAGCCGCCGGACGATACGATAGCCGTAGGCATTCGGCCCGGCTGAGAAGCCCTTCTCGACCCGCCCGCGCAGACCGCGATGCGTCTTCTTGGCGAGATCTTTGAGAAACAGCGCGTTCATCGTGCCCTTGAGCCCGACGTGCAGCTCGGAGATTTCGCCTTCGGCGAGCGTGACGAGCGGCACGCGCGCGAATTGCAAATGCTTGTAGAGCGTCGCGACATCGGCCTGATCGCGCGACACGCGATCGAGCGCCTCGGCGATAACCATATCGAACTTGCCTGCTTGCGCGTCGGCGAGCAGCCGCTGGATGCCGGGACGCAGGATCATGCTGGCGCCCGAGATCGCGGCATCCTCATAGGCGCCTTCGACCTGCCACCCCTCGCGCGCCGCGCGTTCGCGGCAGATGCGCTGCTGGTCGGCGATCGACGCCGAACTCTGTTGATCGGAGGAATAGCGGGCATAGAGCGCGGCGCGGATCATGACATCTTCCTTTGGAGCAGGGGCAAGCGGGCACATGTCCGCTTGCCTGCTATGACAGTCTCGCGCGCCATGCCCTTAGGGTCAACGCTTCCGGGCCTTCGCATATTTACGGAAGATCATTGTCGTTGACGGCTTTCCGCGCGCGAACATGCTCGCGCGCGATGTGCCGTCCGATCGCCTCGGCGATGCGCGTCAAGGCCGCGTCAACGGCAGCAGGAGCAAGCGCAGCCGAGTTATCATTCGCGGCCGTGAGCGGTCGTGAACGCGGCGTTTTGTCCTTTTTCATACCGGCCCCGGACCGAGTGCCCGATTGTCATTGTCGGCGCGATAGGCCGGTGGATCGGCAATCCATCGGTTGACGGCTGACTCGTGCCAGCCAGCGCCGTGAACGCTGATCTTCACTTGCGCCGGGAATGTTCCTTCGGTGATCTTGCGATAGAGTGTCGAGCGCGAGAGCCCGGTGCGGGCAAGCACGGTCTGGAGGCGGATGATCCTATCAGGATTGGACATAGGCACTATCCTATCGGTTGGCAGTTTCTGGGCACCCTTGACCAACAATGGTGATCCTCAAAACTCGCGCAAGAGTGCCGAAAACGGTGCCATCGTCCACTGTCGGACCATGGCGTCTGCTGGCGTCCAACGGCGGGTTTTGGCGGCGTGGAATATTTTTCCCATGCTGTCCCAGCGGCAACGGTTAGGACCGGTGCTTGGCCCCTTATTGAGCCCTCTGGCAGCCGAAGCCGATGAGAATCGGATCGGCCAACGCTGGTGCGCGACCGCAATGTAACGATCGCACGAGTTGCAAGGATGGTGTCGCATGAGTTCATGCGCGAAGGATCGGCCGAACCGTCGCGCTTGAAAACTACGGTTTCAGTGCGTTTGAGGTCGTTTCGAGGAATTTGGCGCACAAAGTTGCCTATCCGAAGATGAAATCCCGTCGCGCGCCCATTGCGATTCGTTTGGCGTCCCGCCTGTGGCGGCCACGCTCTATTCCGCTGCGCTCCACCGAGCCGTCGCTACGCGCCGTCTCGTCGGCTTTGCCGTAGCGATCGCTGACGCGGGGCCGACGTTCGCCGACCGGATCGTCATCGCGCTCGCGCGCGCTGGCGTGGGCCTCCGGCCGTGCGGTGGGAGCGTCGCTCTCCTCTGAGGCCCGCTCGGCAGCGCGCAACCCCTACACGGTTGGGCAAATGATTTTTACCCCAGCGGGGGGGCCCGCCACTAAAAACGAAAACACACGGCGCGAAAGGCGCAAC